>JARRKS010000146.1:5740-12964 GCA_037387865.1 Flavobacteriaceae bacterium | reverse complement strand
TCCACGCTGTGAAGTCCTCAAGTGATTCTGGTGTAGGGTGGAGCCTGTACTTCAGTACAAATGCCGCAATACCTTGTGCTTTTAATGCTTCGGCGACTTCCCAGCCTTCATTCCCAAGTGAAAGCCACCGGAAAGCACCACCCGGTGCTACGATCACAGCCGCACCATTTGCCTTTCCAGGTTCCGGTATGAAGGGAGTTAGTGTCGCGGTTGTAATGTTCCTGGCCATGGGATCGCCCCACTGTCTGAACCAGGTTTCTGAAGCTGGTTGATCTTTTACACCTCCAGTGCCGAGTGGAATAGCATTTGGTTCGGCTGGGGCGTTGAGAGGGTATATCGTTCCGTCTTGTGCCATTGTGGATTCTGCAGAGAATAGCAAGACACCCAAAATGGAGATTTTAGCAAGATTTTTAAACCTATAAAACATAATCAATGGATTTTAATAAGTAAATATTCAAATATAGTATGTTTTTACAATTATTATGAAATTCTCAATCATATTGTCATAAAACCTTTACCAATTTACAAATGACCATATTAGCTATAGATTAACCTTAAATACTACTTTAATATTATCCCACCATTTGGTTGTATTGTTAAATCAACACTCCCCGTTCTCTTTATCTTTAATTCCTTTTTAAATGGTAATAAGTCATTATTATCTCCAAAATATGATATTGTTTTACCAGCTATCATTGGCAGATTAAGTCTTAAATCTATTGCTTCTTTTTGAGCATTTACGCCTACAATATACCAATGGTCTTTGTGACGACGTGCTATCACGCAATACTTTCCTGGATAACCATCAATAAAAATAGTTTCATCCCAAGTAGTTGGTACGTCTTTCATAAACTCAATTTCAAATGTGGGCACCTCCGTCAAATTATTTGGTGCTATGGCAAACATTTGAACCGGATTTTGATACAGAACAGAAGTTGCTAATTGGAAAATATCTGTGGTACGTCGAATATTTCCTCCGTCATTTGTACGGTTATGTCGTTTGTTTAACAATACAGGGCCGAATTCCATGCTACCAACAGCATTTCGGATAAATGGGTGCAAACATGCATTATAAGCTTCCATATCGTTGGCATGTTGTGAAAAAATCAGGTTTTCGGATGCAAGAACGGCTTCACTTCCTACATAGTTGGGGTACATTCTTTCCCATCCTCTTGGAAGGGTACAACCATGAAAAATGATCATCAATCCATATTCGTTGGCATCGGAAAGGATGGATTCATAAAGTTGCATGGTTTCCTGTTTATCGCCACCGAAAAAGTCTACCTTTAACCCTTTCACTCCCAACTCTTTTAACCATTTCATTTCTTTTTTTCGGGCGATGTCATTATCCATTTTGTGCTTTGGCCCCTGTGGTGCATTGTTCCAATATCCGTTGGAATTGTACCATAAAAAAACATCCACATTTTTCGATTGCGCATATTTGATCAATTCGGGCATTTTATCGTACCCCACTTTTGTATCCCAAAGAGCATCTATTAAAATGTATTCGTACCCCAAATCGGCTGCAAGATTAATGTAAGTTACCTGATCGTCATAATTCATGCTATTATCCTGCCACATAATCCAGCTCCAGGTCGAACGGCCATATTGGTATTCCCGTGATGGTTTGTAAAGTGGCTTAACCAAATCAAATGCAATAGTTGTTTCAACAATGGGTTTTAGATTATCACCAAGCGTGATTGTCCTCCATGGCGTAGAACCCGGCAAAGCAATTGCAGCCGCAGTACTGCCAAATCCATTGTTCTCATTTGGGTGAGGAAAAGCAATGGTATAAGTACCATTCTCTGAACCTTCGCTTAAATGTGAACCACAATAATTACTGCTTACCCCTGTTTCTGAAATCAATACCCAACCATTCTCACCCACATGAAACAATGATGGAAAAGTATAACCTAAACCGTATTTTGAAGTTGTTGAGAGTTTTTCATCCGGTACATATCCTTCCTCATAACTCGGTTTTGTACCTTTCCAACCAATACCAGGAGTAGCTTGTGGAGATAAGAATGTAGTTGTATTGGCAGGTAGATTAAATCCTGAAATTTCTTTCTCTACAATACAGCAAGTTGTCTCACCATATTGCTTTAGATTATACTTGAAACCAATATTATTATTGCTTACCCTAAAAACAATTTCAAATTGATTGTTTTCTTTATTGGAATATTTAAGTGTCAGTTCTTTGGCGTGATAATCTACTTTAGATATTTTAGTTCTATCCAGCGTGTAATTTTCAATAATGGTATTCTCCTTACCTTCTGTGAATTTAAGGTCTGAACTAAAATCGCCCACATTGGTGATTAAACCAAGAGGAGATTTTTCAAGCATTGTTATTCCACTAAAATCAACAGAATAAAAAGCTTTGCCGTTTTCAATATCTACATTAACTGTAATATTTCCATCAGGGCTTTTTATAGTTTGCTGTTGTGATTTTACAGTATTAGAAATAAATAGTAGTGTTATTAATAAAATGAAATACGGTTGAATGTTATAATTTCTCATAAATTATGTTCTGTCTATTTATTAAATTCTAAATTCTTAAAAATATAAATTATGCTCCATAAAGTATCGTGAATGTTGATAAAATTGCACTCTTTTGCAAATTTTGTTAGCGTCCAAGCTAGAGCAAATTGAAAATGTATTCAAAGTTACGTTGGGTTATTTTTTCTTTATTTTGCCAAACATTTTATCAGTGTTGTTGTTTTATTTTTTAACCTTGCAGGTCATTGTTGGCAACATTTTGAATTTTAAAATCAATGAGTATTGTAACAGTTATTGTCAATATTTTTAATCGTTATTTTAATACCTAAAGCGTGTTTAATTAGAAAAAAGATCAAAAAAATGTTCTGTATCCTCTATGTCTTGCAACCCTAAAATCCAACAGACCTCTGAAGTGTCAGAGAAATCTAATCCACCTGCTGAAATTGCCTCATTGTGATATCTTCCCTCTTTACCATTATATCTGTTTGATAGCTCAATAGCCAATTGCCATATCTCAATTAACTTAGGGTTTCTAATTTTATCTTTCCAATTACTATACTCTGGAGATCGCAGGTGTGCCATTTCCAACGACATTACCATCAGGTATTTTTTGATAATGCGTGTTTGCCTTTACAAAATCCAAACTGACAGATGAAGTAACTTCCTCATTCCAATCACTATGTTGTACTATGTGAATTCTTTGAGAAATATTTATGTCTGGCAATTCAGCTTTAATAGCTTTAATCAATTCTGCAGAAAAATCAGACTGTCCTGCTTCTGCAATCCAAATATCACCTTGATTTTCGAGAATAGATATAGTTAATATTTTAACTTGGTTGATAGCGTTTAGCAAATTTTCATTCGCATCTGACCATTTGTCGCCAAAAGCGAGATTAAACAATTCATTAGGAGGAACATATAACCCATCCTGTATGCCATAAGCACCTGCAACTGCATGATAATTTATTTTGGAATATTTAATATCAGCCAATAATGTAATTAAAGCGGCTACAGATTGCAGATCATCTACATCTGTTTTACAATCATAATGTGCTAATAATAGATCTTTGTCTAAATCGAAACTTCCTGCTTTTGAAGACTTCCTATCCTGGGCATAATTAGTAGAAGCAATAAAAATGGAAGTTATAGCTATGAGTATTACTGAATTTATTTTCATCAGATTTATGTGTTACATATTCCTTTCGTTTTGATAATATTAACTGTATTTATTATTCTGCTCCTGAATTGTTGCCAATGACCTGTTAAACGCAGTTCAGTTATGAGAACGAAGATACATTAAAATGAATTTTAACGATATCATGGTTACGATATACAATTGGCGAAAGTGTTATTGTTGTCATGATGCCTTCCACTTAATATTACAACCAATACTTGGTTTTTGTAATGTTGTGTTCTCCTTGTTTTCTATCAGGCAATCTAAAGCGTGTTTTAAATCCTTTCCAGTAACTGGAATACCATTTCCTGGGCGAGAATCATCCAATTGACCACGATATACTAATTTTAAATCACTATCAAACACATATATATCTGGAGTGCAGGCAGCATCATAAGCTTTGGCTACGTTTTGGGTTTCATCATATAGATATGGAAAAGCATAATTGTTTGCTTTGGCATGTGCTTTCATCAATTCTGGACCATCTTGTGGATAGTTTACCACATCGTTACTGGATATGGCAATAAAACCAATGCCTTTGCTTGTATACGTATTTGCTATTTCTACTAACATTGAGTTTACATGTATTACAAAAGGGCAGTGGTTACAGATAAACATGATTACGGTGCCATTTTTACCTTTGAAATCTTGCAAGCTGACCAAGCTGTCGTCTATGGTATTTATTAAATTGAAATCTGGAGCTTTTGTACCTAATGGTCACATGTTTGATGGAGTTCTTGCCATTTTGTAGTATTTTGCTCAAATATCGCAAATATTCGTATTTTTAAAAAATGAGTAAGACCATAACTTTCGAAGATTTTACAAAAGTTGATATTCGTGTTGGTACTATTATTGAAGTAAACGATTTTCCTGAAGCTCGAAATCCTGCATACCAGCTTACTATAGATTTTGGAGATTTAGGAATTAAGAAGTCGTCAGCACAGATTACAACACGCTATAACAAAAAAGATTTGTTGAACAGACAGATTTTAGCAATAGTAAACTTCCCGAAAAAACAAATTGCAACTTTTATGAGTGAGTGTTTGGTTCTTGGAGCAGTTGATGGCAAGGATGTTATTCTTTTAAATCCAGAAGAGCATGTTAAAAATGGCTCGACAGTAGCTTAAATGTATGCAAGAACTTGACCAAGTAAGAATAAACTTTAATAATAGTGAACTTTGGGTTTTAAATATTGCTCTAGCTATTGTTATGTTTGGAGTTGCATTGGGTATTTCTGTTTCAGATTTTAAGCGGTTACTACAACAGCCTAAATTGGTTTTGGCAGGCTTATTGTCGCAGTTTATACTCTTGCCTTTATTAACGTTTGCTATAGTTTTGCTTATAAAACCACAGCCCAGTATCGCTTTAGGAATGATGATGGTTGCTGCTTGTCCAGGTGGAAATATTTCTAATTTTATGACGCATCTGGCCAAAGGAAATACAGCATTATCTGTAAGCTTAACGGCTTTTTCAACCTTTTTAGCCATGATTATGACGCCTTTTAATTTTCAATTTTATGGTAGCATGTACGAGCCTACTTCACAAATAATAAAAAGCGTAGCATTAGATCCATTCCAATTGGCAAAGCTGGTCATTCTTATTTTAGGAATTCCACTTTTTATTGGCATGTTATGGAGAAGCAAAAATGAAAAGATGGCAGAAAAACTGTCTAAAATTTTAAAACCCTTTTCAATTTTAGTGTTTATAGCCATTGTTGTTATAGCATTTTCTAATAACATTGATGTTTTTAACAAGTATATTGACCATGTTTTGCTCATTGGCATTGGGCATAATATTTTAGCCCTATTGTTAGGCTTTTTGGTGGCTAAATTATTTATGTTGTCGTTTAAAAATCAGAAGACTTTAGCCATTGAAACTGGTATTCAAAATTCAGGCTTGGGGTTATTGCTTATTTTCACCTTTTTTAATGGATTAGGAGGTATGGCTATATTAGCTGCATTTTGGGGAATTTGGCATATTTTATCTGGTTTGTGTTTGGCTTTTTTCTGGTCGTATAAGTCTTCTAAAACAGCAGAATATTGAAAAAACTTTGGTTACATAGTGTCAGATTATATATAAAGTTGGGTTTGTTTTTTTATTACAGACGTATTCAAGTTTTTAAAGCTAAAAAAATACCAAAAAATAAACCTGTTTTATTTTTATCCAATCATCAAAACGCCTTGCTTGATGCACTTTTAATCGCTACCACTAATGGAAGATTTAGTTATTTTTTAACTAGGGCCAGTGTTTTTAATAAACCTATTGTGACTAAACTTTTAAAAAGCTTACAAATGCTTCCTGTTTACCGTATACGAGATGGCTGGAGCAACTTGACGAACAATAATCCAATCTTTGAAAATTGTATAAACTTATTAAAGGATAATGAGGCTGTAGCTATTTTTCCAGAAGGAAGTCATAATCTAAAACGTACCGTAAGACCGTTTAGCAAAGGTTTTACACGCATTGTTTTTGATACTTTAGAAAAATTTCCAGAAACAGATTTACAACTTATTCCGGTTGGTTTAAATTTTAAAAATGCCATAGCTTATGGTGATAGTTGTTCTGTTTTTTATGGAAAAGCAATATCTGCAAAAACGTATGAAAATGTTGATAGAAATCAAGCTGTTGTTCAATTAAAAGGTGATGTGCATTCTGAAATTACTAAACTAACAACACATATTGAAACTGAATTTTATGATGATACCCTAAAAAAATTAACTGATCTAAATGCCGATTTTTTAAATCCGAAAACAGTTAATTCATGTATTAAGAATAATTTTCTGAAGTGTGAATTTAAAAAAACAAAAACCTTTTCAACTGTAAAATCTTTATTGAAATTTTTATTGATTATTAACCTTTTTCTACCTTATGCTATTTGGAAACTGTTAATACAACCAAAGGTAACTGAAGAAGAATTTATAGGTACATTTAGGTTTGCAGTAGCTATAAGTTTGGTTCCCATCTGGATTTTAGCAATCACCATGTTATTGGCAGCAATGTTTAGTTTTCAATTAGCCATAACGTATTTAATTTTTGTTTTTGTTTTGGCATTTATTACTGTAAAGTCATAAAAAAACCGCTACTTAAGTAACGGTTTTATGTTTTAATAAATAAGGACAGATTAAATATCATCAAAATCTACATCAGTAAAACTTTCAGCCGATTTATGAATGACTTCCTCTTCGTCAGTTTGTGAGGTCTCATCTTGCTGATTTTCTTTTTTAAAATCTTTTTGATGTCGCTCACTAATCACTTCATCACCTTTCTCTTTAATTATGTAATCAGTCATTTCAGCTAGAATTTCTTTAAACTCTGAAAAGTCTTCCTTATATAAATAAATTTTGTGCTTTTTGTAGTAAAAAGAACCATCATCATTAGTGAACTTTTTACTTTCTGTAATAGTAAGGTAGTAATCTTCCGCTTTAGTTGATCTTACATCGAAAAAATACGTTCGTCTTCCTGCTCTTAATACTTTTGAAAAAATTTCTTCTTTCTCCATCATACCATTGTTATTCATAAGTGTATTTGTGTTAATAAGATTAGCATTATATGAC
>JARRKS010000146.1:2703-5733 GCA_037387865.1 Flavobacteriaceae bacterium | reverse complement strand
GCCTTCCTGAACAATTTGTCCGTCGTCAAGTACAATGATCTTATCTGCATTTTTTGCAGATGAAATTCTGTGACTCACAATGATGGTGGTTTTATCTTTTGATACGATGTTAAGACTGTTCAATATTTTTTCTTCTGTTTCAGTATCTACAGCAGATAGACAGTCGTCTAACAATAAGATTTCAGGGTTTTTGATTATTGCTCTTGCAATAGATAGTCGTTGTTTTTGACCACCAGATAAGGTAATACCGCGTTCGCCGAAAATGGTATTATATGTATTAGCAAATTTCACTATATTCTTATGGACTTGTGCATATTTTGCTGCAGCAATCACTTCTTCATCTGTGGCTTCTGCATTACCAAATTTGATATTATTTTTAATAGTATCTGAAAACAGAAAAGCATCTTGTGGCACATATCCAATACTTTCTCTTAAACTGTTTAAATTTATTTGTGTTATTTCTGTACCATCAATTAAAATTTCTCCAGAAGTAACGTCATATAAGCGTCCAATAAGATCTAATATTGTTGATTTTCCTGAACCGGTTTTACCAATAATAGCAAGTGTTTCACCCTGTTTTAATCTAAAACTAACATTTTTTAAGGCTTCAATATTAGTATCATCATAAGTAAAGGACACGTTTTTAAACTCAATGTCGCCAAGAATTTTGGTTTTTTCTTTAACAGTATTCTGAATTTCAGGTTTTAATTTCAAAAACTCATTAATTCTTTTTTGAGAAGCTTCAGCTTGTTGTACAATTGAAGTTACCCAGCCAACAGTAGCTACTGGCCAAGTAAGCATATTGACATAAATGATAAACTCTGCAATTGTTCCTAAACTTGCTATCTCACCATTTATGTATTGTAATCCACCAATATAAATTACAATCAAATTGCTAACGCCAATAAGTAAAATCATCATTGGAAAAAAGAAAGCCTGAACCCTTACTAAACTCAATTGTTTTTCTTTACTTTCTTCTGATAAATTATCAAAATTAGTGGAGGTTTGTGGCTCTATTCCATAAGATTTAATAATAGAAATACCACTAAATGATTCTTGAGTAAAAGTGGATAGTTTTGACAAATACACTTGTACAATAGTGCTTCTTTGGTGTATTTCTTTACTTAACTTATATATAATTACCGAAAGAATAGGTAGTGGAATGATGGTATATAGCGTTAGTTTTGGAGCTTCGTTGAACATGTAGATTAACGCGATGATAAACAAAGTAGCCGTATTGATGGTATACATAATCGCAGGGCCAGCATACATACGCACACGACTTACATCTTCGCTAATTCGATTCATTAAATCTCCTGTTCTATTACTTTTGTAAAAGTTGAGTGAGAGTTTTTGATACTGTTGATAAACTTCATTTTTTAAGTCATATTCAATATATCTTGATACATTAATAATGGTTTGTCTCATCAAAAAAGTGAAAATACCAGCAATTATAGCTGCTCCTATGATGTAAAGAATTAATTCTCCTAATTCAGACTGAATAGTACGTTCTCCAGAAGCTAAACCATTTTTATATTTTTCAACTACTGCAAAAATATCCTTAACAAATCTTGGCGTAAATAAAAGAAATATCCTGGCAACAATGGTGATGATTACACCTACGAGAAGTTTAAATTTATATTTTAAAAAGTATTTGTTTAGGTGTTGTAATTCTCTCATCTATTACTTTGCTGAAAAGTATTTGCAAATTTAGGACAAAGATATAGGTTTAAATATAATATTGACTAAATAGAAATATTAACCAGTATAAACTATTCATTATTTAACAAAACTATATGATTTAACATAAAATTAAACGTCTACAACATTGGCATAATTAAAAAACACTATTTTTGCAAGCAAAGTTTTATAGCTTTTATTGTCTTAATTTTAAAGTTCTTTGGTAAAATATGTTAAACAGAAGACATATACGTGTAAAAGTAATGCAATCACTCTATGCTAATATAGGTGGCGAAAGTGAAGATTTTGGTAAGGATCAGAAGTTTTTATTGCAGAGTATAAATAGTATGTATGATCTATATTTATTATTGATTTCTATTTTTATTGAAGTTAGAAAAAAGGGAATTAATCAGATTGAAAAACAAAAGCAAAAGCATCTTGCAACCAAAGAAGACAAAAATCCAAATACAAAATTTGTTGACAATGAGATTCTAAAATCAATTAGTAACAATGTATTGATTTTAGAAAAAATAAAACAACAAAAAACCATTGATTGGGATTTAGATAGTGAGTACATAGACATTATTTTCAAAGCTATTGTTTCGAGTAATGCTTATAAAAACTTTATGAAGACCAGAATGTCCAATTTTCAGCAGGACAAAGAATTCATAATTACTATTTTTAAAGATGTTATTGCTCCAAACGATAAGCTTTACGATTATATAGAAGACAAAAACCTAACGTGGTCAGACGATTTACCAACAATTAATACTACTATTTTAAAGCTTTTGCAAAAATTAAGACCAAACCCTTCAAAAACTTACTTTTTGCCACAATTGTATAGAGACGAAGACGATTTAGAGTTTGCAACAGACCTTTTTACAAAAACCCTTCTTAATCAAAATGCTCTAAATGAAGAGATAAGACGCAAAACAGTAAACTGGGATTCTGAACGTATTGCTAGCGTTGATCTTACACTAATTCAAATGGCTATTTGTGAGTTGCAACATTTTTCTTCAATACCTATAAAAGTTACGATTAATGAATATTTAGAAATTGCGAAAGAATACTCAACACCTAAAAGCAGTATTTTTATAAATGGCATTTTAGATAAATTGGTCAAGGAGTACGAAGCCGACGGAAAACTTAATAAAGTTGGGCGCGGTTTACTATAAATATGCTGTATAGTAGGCTTTATAATAGCTAACAATTGTTAAGAATGAAATAAAAAGTTTTTAAACCATTAAATAATTGCTATTTTTACCAACCGAACGATAAAATACTTATTATGAAAAAATTTATGTTATGTTTAAGTGCAGTTTTTTTAATTGCATTTACGTCGTGTAAAGA
>JARRKS010000146.1:0-2641 GCA_037387865.1 Flavobacteriaceae bacterium | reverse complement strand
AGCAGCAGAAAGAGATGCTAATGCTTCAAAATTTCCAGTTATCCAATTTGATAAAATGGAACATGATTTTGGTACAATTGAAGCCAAAACTCCTGTTGAAACTGTATTTAACTACACTAATGTTGGTGAAGCACCTTTAGTCATTACTGATATTAAAAGTTCTTGTGGTTGTACAGTTCCTAAAGATTGGAGTACAGAACCTTTGGCTGTTGGACAAACAGGCCACTTTACTGTAAAATTCAATGGAAGTGGAACCAATAAGGTATCTAAAACCATTACAGTTACAGCAAATACAGAAAATGGAACAGAAACTGTAAAGATTACTGCTTTTGTAAAACCAGACCCTAATGCTCAACCAGCTGCTGGAGCTTCTCCAGTTCAAGCACAATAAGAAATTATGGGAGAAGGAATAAGTTCTTTTTTGCCGTTCATTTTAATGTTTGTTGTTGTGTATTTCTTTATGATTGCACCACAAATGAAACGCGCTAAAAAAGAAAAGAAATTTGCAGCTGAGTTAAAACGTGGCGATCGTGTAGTGACCAAAAGTGGTGTGCATGGCAAAGTGGTTGATTTGAATGACAAAGACGGCACTTGTGTGATAGAAACTATGGCTGGTAAAATTAAGTATGAACGCTCTGCAATTTCCATGGAAATGAGCAATAAATTGAATACTTAATTTTATAATAAACTTTAAAATTTAGGCTTCCATTTTGGAAGCCTTTTTTATTCTAACAATTCTTGTATTTATCGTTTAAGCCAATACCTTGAAGTATCATTGGGACGATTTTCTCTAATCTGCTTTTCTTTGTAACTTCTCATTTCGCACTGGCTATATACTCGCAATATTCTTTTTGCTTATAAGGAGACAAGGTTTCAAAATTTGTATTTAATGTTGAATTTCTCTTTAATTCTTGTTTTAATTCTTCAGGAATTGTAATGGCTTTTTTGGTTGTTTTTTCTGGTTTTATCTCTTTTCCTAATCTTTGGTTTTCTATAGCTTCTTTAACATACTCTAGAACAGTATGCTTGTCAATTTCGTCAAGAGATTCAAAGCGCATTTGTCGCATAGCTTTGGTCTTTTCTTGCGCAATGACCAAAAGTTTCTTATCATCTTTTAAAAACACACCATTAAAAAACCAAAGACGTTTCCGCGTGGATCATCATGCCGCCTTTTTTCAACAGGCGCTGGCATTCGCGTACGATGTTGCGGATCGCCTTGTCGGACGTCTCGTGCAGCAGAATGTGCGAGACGATGAGGTCGAAACTACTTCGTCAAGCCATGATTTTATAAAAGAGACTAGGTTATATTGCTCTCCTGTTTCCACATTAACAAAATCATGATTACCATTTTTTAATATTTTAATCTTAAAATTAGGATTGTCCAGTTCTTCCAAGACCCTAATTGTGGCATCAACTGGTATGACAGGATCAGATGTTCCAAGAAACCAGAGGGTCTTTACTTTTAGATTGTTTAAAATTATTCGAGGGTCATAACCTCTTTCTCCTTCAAAATTCTGAAGCTTTTTATCGGCTTCAATTATTGAAATTCCTTCTCCATAACCATCACCAGTAAGTTGACTAAAATAATGTTCTTCTCCAGCACTTACTGAAGTTCCTTCACCAATAATAATAAAATCCACTTCTTTACTATGAGAAGCAGCAAGAGGCAATATCCAACCAGCTTGACTTCCTCCCAATAGGCCTATTTTCAAAGAATTTAATTCAGGGTTGCTTTTTATCCATTCTATAACAGAAATAATATCTGAAGCCAATAAATCAAACCACTCTTCACTTCGTTCAACCTGAAAAGATTCATATTTCCCAGTAGATTTGCCCACTCCTCTTTTGTCAAAAGCTAATACAGCCATGTTGAGTTTAGTGCCAATATTTATATAATAAGAAACGTCTTCGTAATTTGTAGGTGCTGAACCATGACCAATAATTAATATTCCATCCATTTCACCCTTTTCAGGAAAATAGAATGCTGAATTAAGTAATATGGAGTCTTTTGTATTTATTATTAAATGCTCTTCTTTTAAATAACCTTCATATTCCGAATGAACAATTTTAATCAACTCCATTTTACAAACTGGACATAGTCCAGGCTTTTTAAAATAAACTTGATGACAATCAAAAGGGCATGGAGGACAATGATATTGATCATTTTGTGTAAATGAATAATTTGCAAAAAGGAATACAAAAATTAATATTGAAATTGCAATTAGATTTCTATTCATACTCTATAAACTTTCAAAATACTATTCTTCTCTAGTTTCAATTTTCTATAAAAAACTGAACTAAATTCGACTAATTAATTTAGAAAGTCAAAAGTAAAGTTTTAAAAAAATCTTAATTTTTTAGATGTTTACCAAATCCCAGCATAATTTAAATCTTCGCCAGAGAGTTGATCGAGGTAATCGAGTTTTAGCTTTGTTATCTGTCTAAAGTGCAAGTAATCATGGGCCAACCAGTTGTCGTAAAAATGTTTTGCCTTTAATTTACCCATTTTGGGATGCAAATAACTATTTTGCCAATTAGGGTTTTCAAGGGATTCAATCCATTTTATAGAGTTTTCTCTTTCTTCTATAAACTTTTGAAGCATGCTATTATAATGCTGCTCTATATAATGCCTTTCTGTAAC
>JARRKS010000145.1:0-4182 GCA_037387865.1 Flavobacteriaceae bacterium | reverse complement strand
ATTATTCTTTATGCACAATTTGCTGGCATATTATCTAATGTATATGTTAAAGAAGGACAACGTGTTAAAAAAGGACAAATATTGGCCAAAATAGATGATGGTGGTTTAAGCCAACAATTATCACAAGCTAAAACTCAAGAGTCTTTAGCCAAAACAACATTTGAGCGCCAAAAAAGACTTTGGGAACAACAAATAGGTTCAGAGTTACAATTTTTTCAGGCAGAAGCTACTTATGAAGGTCAGCAAGATTTAGTAAAACAACTCCAATCGCAACTTGACAGAACATATGTAAAAGCCCCTTTTAGTGGCATTATAGATAATGTAATTACTGAACAAGGTTCAGTTGTCGCTCCTGGACAATCTCAAATTATACATATAGTTAATTTAGACAATATGTATATAGAAGCTGAAGTTCCAGAAAGCCACTTGCCTAATGTTACAAAAGGTAAAAAAGTAGAAGTTAATTTTCCAGTATTAGGCAAAACTGTAGAAACTTCTATTCGTCAAGTAGGTAATTCTATCAATCCTAATAATCGTGCATTTAGAATTGAAGTTGGAGTACCAAATAAAAATGGAGACATTAAACCTAATTTAACAAGTAAACTTAAAATTAACGATTATACCAACCCTAAAGCTATTTTGATTCCTCAAAGTATTATTTCAGAAAATAGCACTGGTGAACAATATGTTTTTGTGGTAGATAGCATTGAAAACAATGTCGGAAAAGCAAAGAAAGCTATTATTACAACTGGAAAAACTCAAGGTGATTTTATTGAGGTATTATCTGGTTTAGAAAACGGTAGTCAAGTCATAAAAGAAGGTGCTAGAAGTGTGCAAGACGAACAAGAAGTTGAAATTTCAATCTAAAACAAATGAGTAACAAATTATATAAAGAATTTAAGCCTTCGTCATGGGCAATAAACAACAAAACAGTTGTTTATGTAATTGTTGCGATTTTCTTATTTACAGGAATTTCGGCTTACTTTGAACTGCCTCGTGAAAGTTTTCCAGAAGTTAAAGAAACTAAAATATATGTAAGTGCTCCATATCCAGGGAATACTGCCGAAGATATTGAAAAACTTATTGTCGATCCATAAGAAGACAAAATCAGAAACATTAGTAATGTTACTGAAGTACTTTCAACATCACAGGAAGATTACGGAATGATTGTGGTTGAGTTTGACGAAAACATTACTGTTGAAAATGCTAAACAACGAGTAAAAGACGAAGTAGATAGTGAAAAAGCATCAGAAGATTGGCCAACATTTAATGGTGCAAAGGTAGAGCCAAACGTATTTGATCTTGACTTCTCCGAAGAAATACCTATTCTAAATATTAATCTGACCGGAGATTACCCTGTTGACAAATTGAAAGAATTTGCTGAAATTCTTCAAGACGACATTGAAGATTTAGAAGAAATTAAGGCTGCTGATATTCGCGGTGCACAAGAAAAAGAAGTTGAAGTTGCAGTAGATATTTACAAAATGATGGCTGCCAAAGTTAGCTTTAATGATGTGATTTCTGCTATACAGAATGGTAACGTTACTATGAGTGGCGGAAATCTTATCAATAGCGGACAACGTAGGACTGTACGTGTCATTGGCGAAATAGAAGACCCAAAGCAGTTAGAAAATTTTGTGGTTAAATCTGACAAAGGTGCTGTCTATTTACGTGATATTGCTACAGTTTCTTTTATTGATGAAGACCATACAACATTTGCTCGAGATTTTGGTCAAAATGTAGTGATGTTAGACGTTAAAAAACGTTCAGGAAAAAACATGGTAGCTGCAACAGACGCCATTTATAATATCATTGAGAATTTGCAAGAAACCAATGCTATACCAAAAGATGTACAAATAACAACAGCAAATGACCAATCTGAGATCACACTTAATCAAGTAGATGATTTAGTAAACAGTATTATTTTCGGAATAATTCTGGTTACAACTGTACTTATGTTTTTCCTTGGGTTTAGAAATGCCCTATTCGTTGGTTTTGCCATTCCGATGTCTATGGTTATGGCCTTCATGATTGTGCAAATTTTAGGATATACTATGAATACCATGATTCTCTTTGGACTGATAATGGGACTTGGTATGTTGGTTGATAATGGAATTGTGCTTGTTGAAAATGTCTATCGCTTAATGGAAGAAGAAGGCATGAGCCGTATTGAAGCTTCAAAAAAAGGAATTGGTGAAATTGCCATGCCTATAATCATCTCTACATTAACAACTGTTGCTGCCTTTATCCCATTAGGCATGTGGCCAGGAATGATGGGAGAATTCATGATTTATTTCCCAATTACATTGTCAATTGTTTTAGGGTCTTCATTATTTGTTGCTGTATTCATTAACTCTGTAATGGTATCACAATTCATGCAAATTGAAGAAGATACTATTCCTATGAAGAAATTAATTAGAATTTCTATCATATTTATTGTTTTAGGGTTACTTATTTATTTCACTGCTGGTCCTTATCGTGGTTTAGGTACATTACTCATATTTAGTGCAGCTCTACTTTGGGGTTATAAGTATGTGATTAAAGGATTAACGCATACGTTCAAAGACAACGTCTTACCGCATTTAGAAAATTGGTACGAGAAACAATTACGAAGCGCTTTAATAGGAAGAATGCCTTATGTGTACATTGGTGTCACAATACTTATTTTATTCATTTCCTTTATGACCTTTGGAATATCTGTTGGTAGTCAAAGAACCAAAATAGAATTTTTCCCAGACAATACTCCAAAGCAAATTATGGTTTATATAGAATATCCTGAAGGGACAGCTATCGAAAAGACCAACGAGATAACAAAAGATATTGAAAATAGGGTATATACAATTATTAGAAGTGATAAATACACAAATTCAGACGATGATAGCAAAAACTTCTTGGTAGAATCTGTCGTGTCACAAGTTGGAGAAGGTGCTGGAAACCCGTTTACAGATGGTGGTTCGGCAGCTGAAATGCCCAACAGAAGTAAAATTACAGCTACGATGCGAGAATTCAAATTTCGTAGAGATGCAAATAATAATATCATTGATAGTGAAGAACTCCGAAAAGATATTCAAGATGTTTTAAAAGGCGTTTATCCTGGTGTTTCAATTTCAGTTGAAAAAGATCCGGTTGGTCCTCCAACTG
This sequence comes from Flavobacteriaceae bacterium, assembly GCA_037387865.1. Classification (GTDB taxonomy): domain Bacteria; phylum Bacteroidota; class Bacteroidia; order Flavobacteriales; family Flavobacteriaceae; genus Gilvirhabdus. The sequence continues at coordinate 1,041 of JARRKS010000145.1, read as the reverse complement.
GTTATCCAATCAATATCGAAATTGAAGGACAAGATTACGATCAATTAATTGCTATTGCCGAAAACATTAAAAAATTTATTGATAGTAAAAATGTACCCGGAATTGATCAATTAAAGATTGATGTTAATCGAGGAAAGCCCGTTACCAGAGTTGATATTGATCGTGAAAAAGCTGGTGAATTAGGTGTTTCTGCAGGTCAAATTGGGCAACAGTTGCGTAATTCTCTCTTTGGTGCTAAAGCTGGCGTTTATAAGAAAGACGGTGAAGATTATGATATCAATGTACGCTTCAACGAAGATATTAGATATAATACAAGTGCTTTGTTTAATCAAAACATCATCTTTAGAGACCAAGCTACTGGGCAAATAAAAGAAGTTCCTGTTTCGGCAGTTGCAAAACAAGTAAACACTTCATCTTTCAGTTCTATAAAACATCGCGATTACAAGCGTGTAGTAACCGTATATTCTGCACTAGCGCCTGGGTTTATTGATGCAAATGTTGTGGTAGATCAAATTAAAACCGAAATGAAAGCATATAGTGATACTTATGGCAAACTTCCTAATGATGTTAAAATTGATTACACAGGGCAACTAGAAGAACAAGCCAAAGAGCAAGCCTTTTTAAACAAAGCACTTTTAGCTGGTTTAGGTTTAATTATGCTCATCTTGATTTTCCAATTTGGTTCAATTTCAAAACCTACAATAATAATGGGTGCTATCTTTTTAAGTTTTGCGGGTGTATTTTTAGGACTAGTTGCAACAGGTTGGTCGTTTGTTATTATGATGACTATGATGGGAATCATTTCTCTTGCAGGAATTGTAGTAAATAATGGAGTAGTATTACTTGACTACACACAGCTTTTAATTGATAGAAAAAGAGCCTCAATGGATGGTATTGATGTTGCTGAACGTTTACCAGTTGAAGATATTAAAGAAGCCATTGTAAAAGGTGGAAAAGCACGTTTAAGACCTGTATTATTAACAGCTATCACAACTGTTTTTGGATTAATTCCATTAGCAATAGGATTTAATATAGATTTCT
>JARRKS010000144.1:0-5135 GCA_037387865.1 Flavobacteriaceae bacterium | reverse complement strand
ACTAACCGTTAAACCTATATGTCCATCAATGAACGGATAAAACTAAACCATTGACGAAAAAATTACGAATCTTCCATAAACGCTATTAGTTTTACCTCCAGAAACCCAAATCTATTATTATGAATAAGCGAATCCTACTTTTAGCTTTTTCCCTCTTATATTGTTTATTAATTAATGCCCAAGAATATGGTTTTGGTGTTAGAGGTGGAATAAATACCTATAGCATTGGAGATATTGTTACCGTAGGCTCCAATGGCCCAAGTGGTCCTGTCGCTGATTTAGTATTTGAGCCAACCAAAGACATAGGCTATCAATTTGGAGCTTATTTTTTTGCCCAATTTGGCAAATTTAGTATTCGCCCAGAACTAAATTATACATCTTCAAAAAACTATTATGATTTTCCCGATCAAAAGGCAAAATGGAAGACTTCAAAATTAGACCTTCCCATACTCTTTGTTTATGATATTTTTGAGCCAGTCTCTATTTATGCTGGACCAGGCTTTGGCTTTTATGGTGACACAACAATAGATGGAGTTCAAGATACAAGTTTTACTTCTGGCACGGCTGGTCCAGATTTAGACAAAACAACTTTTAGTGTCAATTTTGGTGTCATGTTTCGCTACAAAAGATTAGGGGTAGATTTAAGATATGAAATGGGAATGAAAGAAACTGCTGAAGAACGTGAAGATTTTATAAGATCTGCTTATGGAGTTAATCTTGCTGATTTAAAACCATATAAGCCAAATGTATTAAGTTTAAGCATATTCTACGATATTTTCAGAACCGACTCACAAAGCATAGGAGGTTTATTTTCAGGACTTTTTAAAAGTAGTAAATGCTATTGTCCAGGTGGTTAAATTAAATACTCAATTTAAAAAATGCTGTTTTAAATACCCAATTTAAATAACATTTAAATAAAAAAAGCATCCTAAATAGGATGCTTATTTTCAGCTTTTTTTCAACTAACCAACCAAAAAATATGAAATTACTACTTTTTTAAAGTAACCACACTTTAAAATATTTTGTGTAGTAACATTTTGTATTAATTACTATTCAATGTTCGTGCCAAACTTATTAGTTTGAATTAATATTCAATTTTGTATTTTGCAATATTAAACAAAATTTCTATGGAGAATCAACCACTGTTTACGGACGATACGATTGTTTTTGGACTATTAATGCTCGCACTGGGCTTTGTATTTTATACTGAATCCTTAAAAGGTGGTTTTTGGGAAAAATTTTATAAAATAGTTCCTGGTCTTTTTATGGCATACATGATTCCAGCCTTATTAACAACAGTAGGTTTAATAGCTCCTGACTGGACAACAACCAATGATTCTGGACAACAAATTAAGCATAGTACAAATTTATATTACGTTTCTAGTCGATATCTATTACCTGCAGCTTTAGTATTAATGACTTTGAGCATCGATCTAAAAGCTGTTTTTAATTTAGGTTGGAAAGCTTTAATCATGTTTTTCACTGGAACAGTAGGTATTGTGATAGGAGGTCCAATAGCCATTTTATTAGTTTCAATATTTTCTCCAGAAACAGTTGGTGGTGTTGGTCCAGATGCTGTATGGAGAGGATTATCTACTCTTGCTGGAAGTTGGATTGGTGGTGGAGCAAACCAAACAGCCATGCTTGAAATTTATGGTTATAATCAAAAACTTTACGGAGGTATGGTATTTGTAGATATTGTAGTTGCTAATATATGGATGGCTATATTGCTTATAGGAATAGGAAAAAGAAATCGTATAAATAAATGGTTAAAAGCCGATACATCTTCAATTGAAGACCTTAAAGAAAAAGTGTCCTCATTTTCTGAAAAGGTAAAACGAATTCCATCATTAACAGACATCATGATTATTGGTGCAATTGCTTTTGGAGCAGTAAGTTTTGCTCATTTAAGTTCAAACTTTTTAGCACCTTTTTTTGATCATTTAGTTGGAAAAATTGAAGCTCAAACAACAAGAAATATTTTTACTTTTTTAGGCTCTAAATTCTTTTGGATGATAAGTATTGCAACGATAATTGCCATTTTGTTATCCTTTACAAAGGCAAAAAATTACGAAGGTGCTGGAGCTAGTAAGTTTGGTAGTGTTTTTATATACATTCTAGTCGCTTCAATAGGAATGAAAATGGATTTAACTCTTATTTTTGACAATATCGGTTTAATTGCTATTGGTGTTGTATGGATGTCAATACATGCACTAATGTTAATTGGTGTAGCAAAACTCATAAAAGCGCCTTATTTCTTTTTAGCAATTGGTAGTCAAGCAAATGTTGGAGGCGCAGCTTCTGCTCCAGTTGTTGCATCTGCATTTCACCCTTCTTTAGCAACAGTTGGTGTTCTTCTTGCAGTTTTAGGATATGCAATTGGAACAGTTGCTGCTATACTATGTACAATTTTAATGCAATTAGCAGCTACAGGTTAGTATTTCAAAAATATTTATAAGATATTTGCGATCTTAAAATCTGAATTTTAAATGAAAAAAATTGTAGCATTTTTAATTTTTATATCTATTTTCTCTTGTCAAAAGGAAGAGCAACGAGACCTAACAGTAAAAGTAAATATTGAAGGTTTAAAGAAAGGAACTGTATATCTAAAAAAGTCTCAAGATACAGCTTTAATTGCTGTAGATTCTGTAAACATTATTGATGGTAATTCAATTTTTGAATTACACAGTGATATAGATTCTCCAGAAATTTTTTACCTCATTTTAGATAAAAAAATAAACGAGCAGTTCAAGGTTCCTTTTTTTGCAAGTCATGGAATTACAGAGATTAATACAACTTTAAAGAATTTTGAAATTGATGCTAAAATTAATGGATCAGAACAGCAAAAAACGCTAGAGGAATATAAAAAAATGATTGGCAGATTCAATGAAAGAAATCTGGAACTTATTAAAGAAAATTTTGAGGCACAAAGAGATCAGGATTCTGTAAAACTTAATGCCAATGAAGCAGAATACAATAATCTACTTAAAAGAAAATATTTATATACAGTGAACTTTGCTATAAACCATAATGATAGTGAAGTGGCTCCTTATTTGGCGCTATCAGAAATTTATGACGCCAATGTTAAATGGCTAGATACAATTAATAATTCGCTGTCTGCTAAAGTTAGAAAATCCAAATATGGAAAAGAACTCCAAGAGTTTATTGATAAAATTAAAGAAACTGAAAAATAAAAAAGCCCTTCATCTCTGAAGGGCTTTTTAAAACTTTTATCTATTAAAGCTTATTAATCTTTTCTATTAAAACTCTACCTTTTTTCTCAAGTTCCTGATTAATTGCTTTAAAATGGGCTTTTTTGTTTTCTACATCTTTAGCATTTACTTTTGCAATCAATTCATCAAAAGTATCAATTGCTTCATCAATAATTGCTTCACTTTTTTTAGTGTCTTTATCAGTATTTGATAATTCCCAATCATAGACAGCTTCAATAATATCTCCTAAAACGTAATTAATATCTTTTTTTAGGTCTCTAACATTTGCCATAATTCTTTATTTTAATTTGAGCACAAAATTACACATAAACTTCCAATAGTATGACATTTTCAGACTTAATTTGATACTCTTTAATACTCGCTGGAATTAGTATAGTTTCTCCTTTAATGATTTTTTCTGAATTCAGTTCAGTAATTATTTCTGCTTGACCTTCAACACAAATGTAAATTATAAAAGAATCGTGATGATTTTCTTTTTGAAGAGTTTTAGTAACATTTAAATAATTGGTTGTAAAATATGGACAACTAACCATTTCGTTAGACCGATTTTGGTCTTTAGAGTACTCTACTCTAAAGTTATCAGGCATGTTAAAATCAAATGCATCAATGGCCAAATCGTTGTGCAACTCGCGTTCATTACCTTCACTATCTACTCTATCCCAATCATAAACCCGATATGTAATATCACTTGTTTGTTGTATTTCAGCAAGCATAACTCCTGCCCCAATGGCGTGAACGCGACCAACTTCTATAAAATAAGTATCCCCTTTATTTACTTTATCAAAATTTAAAATTTTTGGTAAAGTTTTATTTTCTAAATGATTCAGGTAGATTTCTGGAGTGATTTTTTGGTTAAATCCTACAATTAAATTAGAATTTTCATCAGCTTGCATCACATACCACATTTCTGTTTTACCAAAGGAATTATGTCGTTTTGCTGCTAAATCATCATTTGGATGTAATTGAATTGACAAATCTTCTTTGGCATCAATAAATTTAATTAGCAATGGAAATTTATTACCAAAAACTCTATAATTCTGATGTCCAATTAAATCTGATTGATATGTTTGGAGTAACTCTTTTAAGGATTTTCCTTTTAAGCTCCCATTATAAACAATAGAAACATCTCCTTCTACATCACTAATTTCCCAACTTTCACCAACATTTGGCGAATCGCTTTCTTTGTTTAAAATTGAATTCAATTTTTTTCCGCCCCAAATTTTATCTTTTAATATTGGAGTGAATTTTAATGGGTATAAATTTGATTTCATTAATGTAGTCCAGAATAGGTTACAAAATTGCGAGGCGTTTCATAAAGTTTAATTTCCAAATCAAATTCTAAATCTAATCTTGGTTTAATTTTCTCGAAAATTACAACAGCAATATTTTCGGCAGTAGGATTAAGATCTTTAAATTCTTCTACTTCAAGATTTAGGTTTTTATGATCAAATGCATCTTCTACCTCTTCTCTAATAACATCTTTTAATTTTTGAATATCTATTACATAGCCTGTTTCTCTATCAATCCTCCCAGTTACACTTACAACAAGTTCGTAATTATGTCCATGATAATTTGGATTACTACATTTACCAAATACTTTCTGATTCTTTTCATCAGTCCAATCCTTTCTATACAAACGATGGGCCGCATTAAAATGAGCTTTTCTACTTACTGTTACAATCATTTTTTAACATTTATATGTTGGTAGAATTTATCAAAAATAATTTTAAACCACTCCGTATATAACTGTGGTTGCAATCTCATATCCTCTTTAATTTTATCCAATGGCATCCACTTCCAATCCGCCACTTCATCAAAATTAATATCTGGTTCGCCATTATAATACCCTATCAAAACATGGTCATATTCATGTTCAGTGAGCCCATTATCAAAAGGTGCTTT
>JARRKS010000143.1:0-5603 GCA_037387865.1 Flavobacteriaceae bacterium | reverse complement strand
TTCACCAACAGCTTTCGATTTTAAGATTGCCATCTCATTACCTTCCGTTTCCAATGGCAATATTTCAATATTTTTTGGTATAGAAAACACATCGGGAACTTTGTAAGTTGATAATGCATTGGAGAGTAATCTCCCATTGGTGTCATAGGCAATTTCTTCCATGGTCATCCAACCCATTCCTTGAACAAGTCCACCTTCAGCCTGACCTAAATCAATGCCTTCGCTCATACTTTTTCCATAATCGTGAATTATTTTTACAGTATCAAAAGTATAGATTCCTCTTAAACAATCAACCGTTGTGATAACAATAGCTGTTCCGTAAACATGATAGGCAAAAGGATGTCCTTTTTCTTTAGTTTTGTCAAAGTGAATTTTTGGAGTAGCGTAATGGGCATTTTCGGTGAGAGCCACACGTTTTGCCATTGCATTAAAGATGAGTGCTTCCCAGCTTAAGTCTGTTTTTTTAGTGTCAACATGGACATATTCATCTTTTATAGTAATGGAATCTTTTGAAACGTTTAAATCTTCGGAAGCCAGGTCTTTTAATCTGTCAAGTAATATTTCGCAAGCTTTTAATGTCGCTTTCCCATTTAAATCTGCAGTAGAACTCGCAGCAGAAGGTGATGTATTTGCAACACGAGTGGTGTTTGTGGTTTCAATTTTTACTTTGCTTTTATCAATTGAAAACACTTGTGCAGCAATCTGCAATATTTTGGTGTTTACACCTTGTCCCATTTCAACAGCTGCAGTACTAATACCAACGCTTCCATCTTGGTAAATATGAACCAAAGCGCGTGCATGATTCATTTGAGTATTAGTAAACGAAATTCCGAATGTAATTGGCATTAAGGCTAATCCCTTTTTGAATGCTTGATTGTTTTTATTAAAGTCTTCAACTTCTTTTTCGAGCTTTTTTAAATTGAAAGTATCTTTAGCTGAATGCCATGAATTTTGAGCTTCAACCTGTTTAGCTATTTGACCATAGGAAAATTCATCATTCTCCTGAAGTAAATTAATTTCTTGTATTTCTCTTGGCAGGACACCAATTTCATGAGCTGCTTTTGCAATGGCAGATTCAATAACAAACATGCCTTGTGGTCCGCCAAAACCGCGAAATGCAGTATTTGGAGGTAAATGAGTTTTACAACTATAAACGGTTGATTTTACATTTTTCACAAAGTAACTGTTCGTTGCATGAAATAAAGTTCTTTCTGCAATTGCAGGCGACAAATCGGCTGCGGCTCCAGAATTTTGTAGAAACTCAACCTCATAAGCTAGTATTTTTAAATCTTTAGATAAACCAATTTTGTAAGTGCTCTCATAAGGATGACGTTTTCCTGTCATACGTAAATCATCATGACGATTCAATATCAATTTCACCGATTGGTTTAGGTGATGCGTTGCTAAAGCAGCCATTACAGCCCAAGGTGTTGCTTGGTCTTCTTTTCCTCCAAAACCACCACCAAGACGTGTGACATCTACTTCAATTTTATGCATTGGCAAACCTAATACTCGAGCTGTTGTTTTTTGAACGGCTGTAGGCCCTTGAGTAGATGAGGTGATTTTTATGTTACCATTTTCAAGTGGTTCTGCATATGAACCTTGTGCTTCGATATAGAGCTGTTCTTGACCGTTAGAAAATGTTTCACCTTCAAAAATATATTCACAATCTTTAAAGGCTTTATCTGTATTTCCTAAATTGAAAGAACGTGGTGCGTTGATAAAACTGCCTTTTTCTTTTGCTTCTTTTGCTGTGGTGATTACTGGAAGTTCTTCAATTTCAATTTTTATTAAGCGTCGCGCTTGTCGAGCAATAAGTTCGGTTTTGGCAACGATTAATGCAATTGGCATGCCCCAAAAATGAACTTCATCTTCGGCAAAAAGCGGTTCGTCTGCTATAATGCCACCAATTTGATTGTCTCCAGGAATGTCTTTATAAGTAAAAATACGCTCCACACCATCTAATGCTTTAGCTTTTGAATAGTCGATGCTTTTTATTTTTCCGTGTGCTTTTGACGAATCGAAAACCACAGCATGAAATGTGCCTTGTCGTATATTCACATCATCTACATATAGTGACTCACCACGAACATGTGTATAAGAATCGATATTTTTAACACTTTGTTGAAGCGAGGCTACAACTTCAGATTTTTTAATATCCAATACGTTATGTGATTTATTTTTATGCATGTAGAAGAAAATTGTTTAGCATGAATTGTTTGGGAAATAATTCAATAAAGTGAGCAATAAATAGCTGTCTCGCAAGCAAACGTTTATATTGACTAGAACCACGAACATCGCTAATTGGTGAGATTTCACTTTGTAAAATATCTTGGGCTTCAATAATGGTTTCGGAAGTTAAAGGTTTATCTTTTAAAAATTCTGACGTTTTATGTAAATATCTTGGGATTTCATAAACGCCACCAACTGCAATGTGTGCTTCTGAAATAGTTCCGTTTTCTACTGAAATATGCATGGCAGAATTTACTGAAGCAATGTCTAAATGGGTGCGTTTGGAAACTTTTTCGAAGTTGAAATGAAATTGCTTTGTAGGTAACTTGAAGCATATCGTTTTTATGAGTTCACCTTCTTCTAAATCGAAAGATTTGTAACTTTTGTAGAAGTTTTTTAAAGCAATAATTCTTTCATTTCCATCTTGATTAACAATTGTAATATCGCTATTCAGGCTCAAAAAGAAAATCGTCATATCACCAATTGGTGAAGCATTTACGAAGTTTCCTCCGAAGGAAGCCATATTCCTGATTTGTTCAGACGATACGAGTTTTAAATGGGCTCTCAATTTTGGGAAATAAGTGTTTAATTCTTTATTATTCCATAATTCAGAAACTGTTGTTCCTGCTCCAATGTTACAAGTGTTGCCTTCAATTGAAATACCTTTTAAATCTGGATTATCTGCAATTAAATGGACATCATGTTCGATGAGGCTATCCGCTTTTTGAACATATAAATCGGTTCCACCAGAAATTATTTTAGTTCTGTTTTTAGAAAGGGTTTCAGAATTTAATTGCTTCAGTTGTTTTGGAATATCTGTAAAGTATTCTGGAATAAAATCATTTTCTATTAACCATTCCAAAGACATTTCTGTTTTAGAAAATTTTAATTGCTCACAAACTTGATATGCTGCTCTTTCAATGGACTTATAGCCAGTACATCTGCAAATGTTTCCGCTAATGGCATCAAGAGCATGGTCATGTTTCTTCTCAACATTAGACATCGCAAAACCTGTTATTGACACTACAAATCCAGGTGTACAAAAACCACATTGGGTTGCGTAATTGTCTTTCATGGCGTTTTGCGTTGAGGTCAATTTGTCTTTTAGATTTGTGCCTTCAACAGTAACGATATGCTTGCCATGAGCATTTCCCAAGGGAGAAATACAAGAAGTGATACTTTGATACGTTATCTTTTCGTTCTCATTTAGAGTACCGACTAGAACTGTGCAAGCACCACAATCGCCTTCGCGACAACCAATTTTGGTTCCTGTGAGACGTTGTTCATAACGAACAAAATCGAGTAAGGTCATTCCTGTGTGGTTTGACGTTTTTATAATTTTGTTATTGAGAATGAATTGAATCATTAATATTCTGTTTTGTCTTCTTTTTCAGACCATTCTTGAAAAGCTTTTAAAGCAATATCGCGGCCTACTTGTTCAAAAGGAATACTTCTCTTATCATAAGATAAAGGAATTTCCTTGTAAATAAATTCGTCATCAAAACCAATATTAGCAGCATCCATTTGATTGCTACCATAGTATACCTTATCTGGACGTGCCCAATAAATGGCGCCTAAACACATTGGGCAAGGTTCGCAAGAAGTATAAACCTCACAGCCTTCAAGCTGAAAAGATTTCAAATTTTTGCAGGCATCACGTATAGCATTAACTTCTGCATGAGCAGTTGGATCGTTGGTGGAGGTTACTTTATTATTACCTCTTCCTATAATTTTTCCATCTTTCACAATAACACAGCCAAAAGGACCACCTTCATTATTTTGCAGGCCTTGGAGTGCGACCTTAACGGCTTCATTCATGAATTTTTCTTTGTCAGCTAAACAATAAATTAATTTTATATGGATTACTTTTTGATTATTACTGTATTAGTGTTTTTGGCAGCAACCTTTGGTTACATAAATGTGAGGTTTGTTAAGCTTCCTAATACTATAGGTTTAATGATTATTACTATTCTATTTACACTTGGGGTATTTGCTTTAAGTTACTATGACACAAGATTATTAAATGCTGAAAAATTTATAATTACCCATATTGACTTTAGGACAGTTTTATTGGATGTCATGTTAAGCTTTTTACTTTTTGCTGGAGCTTTACATACCAGTTTTGAGCAATTAAAAGTTCAGCGTTGGCCAGTTCTTATTTTTGCCACATTAGGAACATTAATTTCAACATTTTTAGTTGGAATAATCATGTTTTACGCTTTACAAATTTTAGACTTTAATGTCGGTTTTATTTACTGTTTATTGTTTGGAGCGTTAATTTCACCTACAGACCCGATTGCCGTTTTAGGTATTATGAAAAAGGCAGGAGTGCCTAAAAAACTTGAAACAAAAATTGTTGGAGAATCGTTATTTAATGATGGCGTTGGAGTAGTTCTTTTTCTTACCATTTTTAAAATTGCCGAATTTGGAACTGATAATTTTGAACCAATTCATGTTATAAAATTATTTGGTCAAGAAGTAATTGGAGGTATAGCTCTAGGCTTATTTCTTGGGTGGATAACTTACAGGTTATTAAAGTCTATTGATGATTATGATATAGAGGTTATTATAACCCTATCTACTGTTATGGTCGGTACTGTAGTAGCTCAAAAAATGCATTTATCTGCACCTTTGGCAATGGTTACTGCTGGTTTAATAGTAGGAAATAATACTGTTAGACAAAATGCCATGTCTGAAGTTACTGAATTGTATGTTGACAAATTTTGGGAACTTATAGACATACTTTTAAATACAATTTTGTTTGTGTTAATAGGAATGGAACTTCTTGTTTTAACCCTTGAAGGACAATATGTAGTTGCTGGATTAATGGCAATTCCAATTATATTGCTTTCTAGATTTCTGTCACTTTTATTTCCGATTAATTTTTTTAAAAAACGACTTGATTTTGTGCCAAAAACAAATTTAATCATGACTTGGGGCGGATTGAGAGGAGGTATTTCAATTGCATTAGCACTTGGTTTAACACATGAAATGCATAGAGATTTATTTTTGGTAATTACATATATTGTCGTTGTATTTTCTATTATCGTTCAGGGTTTAACTGTTGGAAAACTTGTAAAAAAAGTTCAATAATTTTTGTAAGAAACTTTTATAAACTAGACAAACAGTTACATTAAACTCTATACTCTATGAAATTAAAATTATTTGTTATTGTATTACTTTTTACATGTGTTGTTAAAGGACAAGAAGTTCCTGAAAAAGCTGAAGACATAAGTCCCTTATTAATTGGAGAGAAAATTCCAAATGCCTCACTATTAGACCCTGATGGTAATAAGGTGAATTTAAATAAGCTTATAAAAGTAAAACCAACCGTGTTGGTGTTTTATAGAGGAGGTTGGTGTCCTTACTGT
>JARRKS010000142.1:0-4203 GCA_037387865.1 Flavobacteriaceae bacterium | reverse complement strand
CCATTGCTGCTTTTGCAGGAAAACCAAGCTTACCGCTTCCTATAAATACAATGCGTTCCGTTAATCCTTTTGATTGGAATAATTTATATAAATCACTAAAACCGTAGACCCAAGGTAATGATACATGGTCTGCAAAACTTGGAGGAGCAGCACCTGTACCACCTTCACCACCATCTACTGTTATAAAATCAGGTCCTTTACCTGTTTTAAGCATCAAATCTGCTAGTTCTTCCCATTGTTCTAGCTTTCCAATAGCAGCCTTTATACCTACAGGTAGTCCAGTTTTTCCAGCAATTTCTTCGATAAAATCCAACATTTCATTAACATTAGAAAATGCTGAATGATTTGGTGGTGATAAAACATCTTTTCCAACCTCAACACCTCTTATTGTGGCAATCTCATGCGATATTTTTGCACCGGGAAGCACACCACCTTTTCCAGGTTTAGCACCTTGCGAAAGCTTAACTTCTATGGCTCTTATAAATGGATTGTTTTTAACAAGCTCAACTAACTTTTCCATTGAAAAGTTTCCATTTTTATCTCTAACACCAAAGTAACCCGTTCCAAAATGAAAGATCACATCGCCACCATGACTGTGATAAGGAGAAAGACCACCTTCACCAGTATTATGGTATGCACCAGCTATTTTTACACCTTTATTTAAAGATTCTATGGCTTTTGCCGAAAGCGAACCAAAGCTCATTGCAGACACGTTAATTACAGAAGCTGGCCGAAAGGGTTTTTTCCGTTTATTATAAAGTCCAATAACTATTGCACATGGAAGAAATGTTTTATCAATAGTATTTGGATGGTTTTTATGAATCTTAAACGGAATCATTGCATTATTGACAAAAATGTGGTGATGCGCATATATATCTCTATCTGTACCAAAACCTTCATAGTTGTTTTCTCGTTTTGCAGAGGCATAAATCCAACCTCTTTCTATACGATTAAATGGTAATTCCTCTCTATTGTTTGCAACTAAATATTGTCGCAATTCTGGACCAATTTTTTCCAGCAAATACCTTAAATGACCAACAATAGGAAAGTTATGGCTTATGGTATGTTTTCGATGAATGAATATATCTCTAATAGCAATAAGGACTAAAATAATAATAACCCATTGCCACCAATTGATATGTCCTAAAAAATCTAACATTTGTTTGACCTAATTATTTAAATAATCAAAAGTTATTTGCGTAAAAGCTTTGACACCAAGTAGTAGTCCACTTTCATCTATAAAGAAATCTGGTGTATGATGTGGAAATGAATCAGTAGCACCTTTAGTCATACCACCTAAAAAGAAATAAAAGCCAGGAACAACTTCTTGAAAATAAGAAAAATCTTCGCCTCCAGTAACAGCTTTTCTATAAACGACGTTTTCTTCTCCTGCAACCTTTTGTAATGAAGGCAACATTTGTTCTACCAAAGCTGGATCGTTGTATGTAATGGTTGTATTTTCTTGAAATTCTATTGTTGCTTCACCACCATAGGCTTTGGCAATGGTTTCAGTCATTTCGGTCATTCGTTTAATAATCATTGCCCGCATATCAGGATCTAATGTTCTAACAGTGCCTATCATTTCGGCACTTTCTGGAATAATATTAAATCGTACACCACTAGTTATTTTCCCAACGGTAATAACAGCTGGCTCTACTAATAGATTAGATTCTCTGCTTATAATGCTTTGGAATCCATCAATTATTTTTGCTGAAATATAAATTGGGTCAACGCCACTCCAAGGTTGTGAACCATGAGTTTGTTTTCCTTTTACATTCACTACAAAACGCTCTACAGCAGCCATGGTACCACCAGGTTTATATTTTATGGTACCGACCTCGGTACCTGAATTTATGTGCAATCCAAATATAGCATCTACTTTTGGGTTTTCAAGAACACCTTCTTTTATCATTAATGGAGCACCGCCTTCTTCACCTGGAGGAGGTCCTTCTTCAGCAGGTTGAAATATGAACTTAACCGTTCCGTGAATTTTATCTTTGTTTTTGGACAGAACTTCTGCTACTCCCATTAAAATAGCAATATGTGTATCATGGCCACATGCATGCATAACACCAGTTTTTTCTCCTAAAAACTCTGAAGTTACAGTTGATTTAAATGGTAAATCATTTCTTTCTGTTACCGGCAAACCATCTATATCTGCTCGCAAAGCAATTACTTTTCCTGGATGGTCGCCTTTTAGCAAACCAACAACACCTGTAATTGCGACGCCAGTTTGTACATCTATATCGAGAGAACGTAAATGTTCAGCTATTTTCTTTGCAGTATTGAATTCGTGATTTGATAGTTCTGGGTGCTCATGAAAATAACGTCGCCACTCTATAACTTTAGACTCAACATCTGCATATTCTTGGTCTAAATTTGTTTGTGATAATGTTAAAAAGCTTGATAGAATTAATAGAGTAGAAAGTATTTTTTTCATAATATATTTTAGTATTTAACAAATCTGTATCCTTTATTTTGATATTGAATTATTGCAGTTGTCGCAGAAAGTGCAATTTTTACATTTGGTATAATTTCTTCTCTGGTCATGTCCCTTTTGGCCGCTGCTTGGCCACAAATTATAATATCTACACCAGCGTCACTTAATTCATTTATGAGTTCTAAATTTGGATTTTCTACTCCAAATCTCTCTTTATAGGCATCATTATTTAATACATCCTTCCATGCACTTGCATGAATGGTCATTGCTACTTTTAATTGTTCAGGTTTCATACCTGCATTGGCATGCATATTTAAAAAATTTGCAGCCACTTCAATATATCTATTTACTTTAGATGTATCTTCAGAAGATTTATCAACATCAAAAATAACTTTGAATTCAGAATCAATTTCGGTTTTGTACTCTGGATTTACAATTTCGAAAGTTTCACCATAATTTTTGATTATTGTTCCTTTAACTTTTTTTGGTTGTTGTGCAGTCACTATACTAGATAATAGCAAAGCACCTAGTAGAACAGAAATTTTTTTCATTTTAGAATAAATTAAGAAGCTTAAATATATTCAAAATTTAATAAACCAGTAGAAGTTCTCAATTGTTTATAATTATTCATTATTCTATTTAATAAAACGCACAACATTGGTTATTTTCACAGCTTAAACACAATGAAGTTTGGAGACGTTTTTAAAACAGTTAAATGAAGCACAATTAGCACCAACCTTGCAAAAAGATGGCCCAATGATTGTTATTGCTGGTGCTGGATCTGGTAAGACACGAGTACTTACGTACAGAATTGCTTATTTGATGCATCAAGGAATTGATCCTTTCAATATTTTGGCACTTACTTTTACCAATAAGGCTGCCCGCGAAATGAAAAGTAGAATAGCAACAATAGTTGGGCAAAGTGAAGCTAAAAATTTATGGATGGGAACCTTTCATTCTGTGTTTGCAAGAATCCTTCGTTATGAAGCCGATAGGTTAGGCTACCCAAGCAATTTTACCATTTACGACACACAGGATTCACAGCGTTTAATTTCTTCTATTATTAAGGAAATGAAATTGGATAAGGATGTTTATAAATACAAGCAGATTTATTCTAGAATATCATCTTATAAAAACAGTTTAATTACTGTAAAGGCCTATTTTCAAAACCCTGAATTGATAGAAGCAGATACAATGGCTAGGCGACCTCGTTTAGGAGATATTTATAAAGAATATGTTGATAGATGCTTTAAAGCAGGAGCCATGGATTTTGATGATTTGTTATTAAAAACCAACGAACTTCTTACACGATTTCCTGATGTTCTGGCAAAGTATCAAAATAGATTTCGTTATATATTGGTTGATGAGTATCAAGATACCAACCATTCTCAATATTTGATTGTTAGAGCTTTATCCGATCGTTTTCAAAATATTTGTGTTGTTGGAGATGATGCACAGAGTATTTATGCCTTTAGAGGTGCGAATATTAATAATATTTTGAATTTTCAGCGTGATTATGATGATGTGAAAGTATTTAGATTAGAACAGAATTATCGCTCGACTAAAAATATTGTGAATGCGGCAAATTCAATTATAGATAAAAATCAGACCAAGCTCGATAAAATAGTTTGGACTGCAAATGAAGAAGGTCAAAAAATTAAAGTTAATCGTTTGATGACAGATGGTGATGAAGGACGTTTTGTTGCAAGTTCTATTTTTGAGAACAAGATGCAAAATCAATTACATAACAAAGATTTTGCAGT
>JARRKS010000141.1:0-4986 GCA_037387865.1 Flavobacteriaceae bacterium | reverse complement strand
TAAGGTGAACGCAAAATACGATCCCAAGACCATTTTTGATTAATAGGTCTTTGGTCTTTTGGTAAATCTGAAACTGTTATTAATTCTTTGTCTAAAAATCCATCTTGCTGAAGGTAGATATTTCGTTCTTCATCAAAAGGGAAATACATTTTGTTAGCAATTTCTTTCCATGCAATTAACTCGGAGTTAGATATATTAGTTTTACTTACAATGCGCTTATAATCTTTTGGATGTTCTATTTCAATTTTCTGAATACTTTCCAATGTATAATCAATACACCATTTAGCTATATAATTGGTATAAAAATTATTGTTCACATTATTCTCATATTCATTTGGCCCAGTTACACCCAAAATAACATACTTGTTTTTGGCTTCAGAAAAGGTAGCTCTTTGATGCCAAAAGCGTGCTATAGCAATAAGGACTTCTATACCTTTTTCAACAATATAACTATAATCATTTGTGAAGCGATAGTAATTATAAACGGCAAAAGCAATTGCTCCATTACGATGAATTTCTTCAAAGGTAATTTCCCATTCGTTATGGCATTCTTCACCATTCATAGTTACCATTGGATATAGAGCTGCACCATTTTTGAATCCCAATTTTTGAGCATTTTCAATAGCTTTTTCTAAATGCTTGTATCTATATTCAAGTAAGCTTCTTGCAACATTTTGGTCTTTGGTGGCCATATAAAATGGGATGCAATACGCTTCAGTATCCCAATAGGTGCTTCCTCCATATTTCTCACCTGTGAATCCTTTTGGTCCAATATTTAAGGTTGAATCCTTACCTAAATATGTTTGATTTAAGTGGAAAATATTAAATCTAATACCTTGTTGTGCTTTGATATCTCCATTGATAGTAATGTCTGCCATTTCCCATATACTGGCCCAAGCATTTATTTGCATTTCTAACAAACCTACAAAACCAAGAGATGTTGCTCTAGATAGTACATTTTTTGCAGCTTTAATTAACTGGTCTTTGTCATGATTCCTATCGACCAAATAACCACCAAATTTTTGAATAGTAAAAGTGTCTGTTTTCTTTACTGAAGCAGAGTATTGAAACGCAATCTTTGCTTCATTTTTAAAAATTTCTGGAGCTAAATTTACTACTGTATCATTAATTAAACATTGGGATTGCATATAAGTACATGTATGAAAAAGTGTTTTCATTGTATGTGCTTCTATAAATGCCTGACTATCGTTATGGGTAACATTTGTAGTATTCCAAAATTTGTCGTCCCAGTTAGTGTCTTCATTTGTGATACCAGAATCTAAATAGGGCTCAAAGCAAATATCTGCATCAGAATTCAATAACTTAATAGAATATTCAATGGCACCAACCTCATCCAATTCAAGAGATAAAAATCGTTTTGCTTGAACACTAATTTCCAGATTGTTTTGAAGTGTTGCAGTAAATGTACGTAACAACCATCCTTCTTTCATATTCAACTCTCTACGGAAGTTATCAACTTTTTTACAAGCATTCAAATCAAGTTGTTCTCCATTAATTGTTATATTAATTCCAATCCAATTTGGGGCATTAATAACTTTGGCAAAATATTCTGGATACCCATTTTTCCACCAACCTACTTTGGTTTTGTCAGGATAATAAACACCTGCTATATAACTGCCTTGAAAAGTTGATCCAGAATAATGTTCTTCAAAATTAGCGCGTTGTCCCATCGCACCGTTACCAATACTAAATAAGCTTTCTGAAGATTCTACACGACTTGTATCAAATCCTTCTTCAATAATTGACCAGTTATCTGGTATAATATAATCTTGATTCATTTTTTTATTCTTTTTTAATCAATTCTTTTATAAAATCTGTTGAGATTTGTGTAAAATCATTAAACACAAAGTCTGCTTCATTTAATATATTCTTATCCCCAATACCAATAGTTATCATATTAGCTGAATTTGCTGCCTGAATACCAGCAATAGCATCTTCAAATACAATACAATTTTCTGGGCTAATTGCCAATTTTTCGCTAGCTTTTAAAAAGACTTCAGGATTCGGTTTTCCTTTTGTCACATTATTTCCATCTATAATAGCTTGAAACTTGTCAGTCAGTTTTACTCTTTTTAATATGGCGATGGCATTTTTACTTGCAGAACCTAAAGCAACACCTTGTTTCTCTTCTATTAAATAATTTAAAATTTTGGGGACATCTGGCAAGATTTCATTTTCATCCATTTTATTGATATAACTTAAATAATCCTCATTTTTTTGCGCCATAAGTTTATTAAACTCTTCTTCGGAAAGGGTTTTATTTCCCCATGACAAAATTTTCTCCAGAGATTTAATGCGACTCACACCTTTAAGTTGTTCGTTTTGTTTTTCAGTAAAATCTACGCCTATGCTATTAGCAAGTTTTCTCCAAGCCAAGAAGTGATACTTTGCAGTATCTACTATAACTCCGTCGAGGTCAAATATGAATCCTTTTTTAGTCATTTATTTCTTTTACTACATTATCACTAACTCTTAACGTTAATATACCTGATAATATCATGGATACACCACCAACGAATAATGCATAAACTGGCTGGTTATCAAAAAATTTAGAAACTAAAAATCCTAATATAGACGCAGCAACTAATTGAGGTATAACTATGAAAAAATTAAAAACACCCATATAATATCCCATTTTGGAAGCTGGCAGCGCACCAGACAGCATAGCATAAGGAACAGATAAGATACTAGCCCATGCAATACCAATACCTATCATTGGTAACCATTCAAGATTTAATGATGTTGGATTGCTTATAAAATATATTGACATAAGTCCTAAACCACCAACTACTAAAGCAAGAAAATGAGTAAATTTTCTACTTGTTCTCTTTGCTAAAAGTGGTAGCAAAAAGGCAACTGCTGCTGCAATAATATTATAATTCGCAAACATTTCACCTACTTGATTTGCGCCCTGGTTATACAAACTGGAAGTCGTATCGGAAGTACCGTAGATATGTTCTGTTACCGCTGGCGTCATGTAAATCCACATAGAAAACAAAGCAAACCAAGAAAAGAATTGTACCCAAGCTAACTGTTTCATGACTCTTGGCATGGTCTGAAAATCATTCATTATGGTAACAAAACCATTTTTATAATTACTGTTTTTTTGCATAAGTCCAGAAACTATCATGGCAAGTCCTCCAAAGCTTAATAATCCTAATGTCAAAACATAGAGATCTTTTTTTAAATCATACATATAAATAAAATATGTAGCTAGAAGACCCATAAATAAAATAATTGCTCCATTCTTTAAATGTGATTTACCATTAGTTTTATACCAACTTTCAGGTTTTGTTTCTTTAATAAAATCCTTCTTTTCAGCCTTTTCGAATAATTTCATTTCTTCGGGTGAGTATTCTTTAGACTTTATAACTGTCCAAAGCACAGCTACAAAGAAGACGAAACCACCAATATAAAATGAATATTTAACCGAATCAGGTATAATACCTTCTGGTGCAGTATTAGCAACCCCAAAATAGGTTAATATTAGTGGTAATTTTGAAGCTACATAAGCTCCAATACCAATAAAAAAACTCTGCATTGCAAATCCTTTTGTTCTCTGTGAATCTGGTAAATTATCACCTACAAACGCTCTAAAAGGCTCCATAGATACATTTATTGATGCATCCATAATCCATAACATCCCAGCTGCAAACCAAAGTATTGGCGAATTAGGCATTACAAATAGAGCAAGTGAAGCTAAAATTGCTCCAACCAAAAAATAAGGTCTACGTCTACCAAGTTTTGGATGCCATGTTCTATCACTAAAGTATCCAATAATTGGTTGAATGATTAGTCCTGTTAAGGGAGCTGCTACCCATAAAATAGGTATATCTTCAATTTCTGCCCCTAAAGTTTGAAATATCCGACTAACATTAGCATTTTGAAGTGCAAATCCCATTTGAATTCCTAGAAACCCAAAACTCATGTTCCAGATTTCCCAAAAACCTAGTTTACGCTTTTGCATAATAGTATATTTAAGTTAATATTGTTTCAATAAGAACTCTTATCAAAACCTTTTGTGAGAAGTGAAAATATAGGTTTTGATTTATATTTGAATGCCGTAAATATATAAAAGTTTTTAGAAATGTAGAACTAAAATTTTATTTAGTTGATTCTCTTTCAATACACCATCGGTGTATCCAATTACCTGAATGTGTTCTGGTATTTTCTTTTTAAACTTTCTTGCAACCTTCATTGCTGTAATAGCATATAATTCATTTACCGCAAAAATAGCATCTAGGTTTTTATTCTGTTTAAATAATTGTTCAATTTCTTCTTCTAAAGATTCTAAATGATCTTCTGAAACTAGTTTGTCATCAATCTTTAATATTAAGCTTGCTTTTGCTGGCATTTGATTTTCTTCTAAAGCTTGTAAATAGCCTTGAGTTCTTAATTTTCCAACATTTACGTAATCTTTAGTTGTTATGATAGCTATATTTTTACAACCAGAATTTATTAATTTATTTACTGCTTTCTTCGAACCTTGAAAATCATCAACGATGACCTTGTCACAATTTACTTCGCTCACAACACGATCAAACATAACAATTGGCATCCCTTGATTTATCGTCTCATGAAAATGATGATAATCCTGTTGCAACAATGTCTCTTTAGAAATTGATAATATAAAGCCATCTATACTACCATTGGCCAACATTTCCATATTAATTACCTCTTTATCAAATGATTCATTTGACAGACCTACAATTACATTATAGCCTCTTTTGTTAGCAATTAACTCAATGCCTCTTATTACTTTTGAAAAGAAATGATGAACAATTTCTGGAATCATAATCCCAATTGTTCTCGTCTTTCTATTCTTTAAACTTAAAGCAATATTGTTTGGCTTGTAGTTATATAGTTTTGCAAAAGCTTGAACTTTTTCTCGCGTATCTTCACTTATTTCTTTACTGTTTCTTAAAGATTTTGAAACAGTAGAAATTGAAACATCTAACTCTTTGG
>JARRKS010000140.1:0-4280 GCA_037387865.1 Flavobacteriaceae bacterium | reverse complement strand
TTTTGTGAAAAATCAAATTCAATGGTGCAATCTTTTAAAAGCGATGAAGTGTTTTTTATGAGTTCAGGAAATTCAATATAGATGTTTTTCAAATCCTCGAAAGGTAGCATAACATCCGTTTCTTCGCCTTGCTCCTTTTTTGGGAGTTTACTCAAAAGGGTATTATTGTCGATAGCTCGTAATAAACGATGTGTGTTAAACCCTTTTTTGTTTTGAAAGGAAACAGTTTGAAGAATAACAAGTTTGCTTCTAAAATTATTCCATTCAGAAAATTTAAGATGGTTAAGATCTTGCGGCTTTATACCCAAAAATTCATGAGATTTTAGATGGTGTTTTTTGTTATGCTGATAAGGGTATATTACAAATGTATCCTCTAATTGAGGTGCTTGTTCAGGAATTTCTAACTCGGAATTGTGTAGAAATTTCGATAAGTAGGTGTTAATGTTATAAAATCCATTATTGTTTTTGGCAATTAAAACAAACTGTTGGGATGTTTTATTCCTGAAATCAACACCAAGCACAGGCTTTACTTTATACTTTTTTGAAAGTCTTACAAAATCTAAACAAGCAGATGTGTTATTGATGTCTGTTAATGCTAGTGTTTGTATACCATTTTCTGAAGCGATTGCAAGCAATTGCTCTGGCTTTATGGTGCCATAACGTAAGCTGTAATATGTGTGACAATTGAGATACATAATGAGTTCAACAAAAATAAACTACAAAATGTAGTTATTGTTGCTTATATTTGTAGTAAATAATGTTAAAACAAAATGAAGCATATTCAATCAAATATTAGGCATTTACGCATACTTAAAAAATTATCACAAGAACGTTTTGCTGATGATTTGGGATGGTCGCGTTCAATGGTTGGGTCCTACGAAGAAGGAAGATCTGAACCTCCAATAGATAGACTAATAGATTTATCCAACTATTTTAATATTCCGATAGATATTTTGGTTAGAAACGATTTACGATTAGCAAAGGATACCTCGTTTATTGAAGTAGGTGGTAAACGTGTCTTATTTCCTGTAACTGTAAATGAAGATAATGAAGATCTTATTGAAATTATTCCTGCTAAAGCATCAGCAGGTTATTTAAATGGCTATGACGACCCAGAATATATTGAACAACTGCAAAAAATAAAATTGCCTTTTTTGCCAACTGGGACACATCGTGCTTTTCCTATTAAGGGAGATTCTATGTTACCAGTGAAAGATGGTTCGTTTGTTGTCGCAAAATTTGTAGAAGATATTATCGATGTTAGAGATGGGAGAACCTATATTGTGTTGACTAAAAATGATGGTTTAGTTTATAAACGATTATATAACAAAATTGACGATAACAACACCTTGTTATTATCTAGTGATAACAGAGCATATCAACCTTACGAAGTAAAAACCGAAAACATACTAGAAATTTGGGAGTTTACTTGCTGCATAAATACGCAGGAGTATGATGAAAAGGAACTTAAATTAAGCAATATTGTGGAGATGTTTCGAGAACTAAAAGTAGAGTTAAAATCCATAAAGGGATTAGAGAAAATATTTTAAGATGTCTAAAATTGTTTATAAAAGAGTAAACACAGATAAAGAATTACAACAAATTCTTGAGATTCAACGCGTAAATTACCCAACAGTTGTTTCAAGAGAAGACCGCATTAAAGAAGGATTTGTTACTGTAAAGCATGATTTTGAATTACTAAAAAGCATGAATAATATGTGTGCTCATATTATTGCAAAACATGAAGATAAGGTTGTGGGCTATGCCCTTTGTATGCTTAAAGATTTTAAAAATAAGATAGAAGTTTTAAAACCAATGTTTCAGCAAATAGAAATCTGTTTAAAATCTAACCAAACCTATATTGTCATGGGTCAAATATGCATAGACAAAAGCTATAGAAAGCAAGGGATATTTAGAAGGCTGTACAATTATATGAAACAACAATTAATACCTGAATTTGATATGATAATTACAGAAGTTGATGTAGCAAACAGTCGCTCGTTAAACGCACATTACGCTATAGGATTTAAACTACTACATATATATAATTCTAACAATCAAGAATGGGCATTAGTTTGTTGGGAATAATAACAATATTATTTTAACTTACAACCGAAATTAACGGCTTAAATTTTAGATTATTCATGGTTCACTTATCTACATTAGACTATATTCTCATAGCCACATTCTTTTCCATAACATTATTTATAGGTATTTGGGTGTCTAAACAATCAGGTAAAAATTCATCAGAATATTTTTTATCAGGAAGAAGTATGCCATGGTGGCTACTTGGAGTTTCAATGGTTGCAACAACTTTTTCAACAGATACTCCTAACTTCGTTACTAATTTGGTAAGAGAAAATGGTGTTTCAGGAAACTGGGAATGGTGGGTATTTTTAATTACGTCATTATTAACCGTTTTTGTTTACGCAAAATTATGGCGAAAATCAAATGTTAATACTGATATTGAATTTTATGAATTACGATATAGTGGTAAACCAGCACGTTTTTTAAGAGGATTTAGATCAATATATCTAGGAGTCCTTTTTAATATAATTGCCATGTCTGGAGTTACTTTAGCAGCTATTAAAATAGGAAGTATAATGCTAGGTTTAGAACCTTGGCAAACAGTTGTATATGCTGGAGTAATTACTGTTGTCTTTAGTGCTTTGGGAGGATTTAAAGGGGTTATTTATACAGATTTCTTATTGTTTTTTGTAGCAATGTGTGGTGCCATAGGGGCAGCATATTTTTGTGTAAACTTACCAGAAGTTGGAGGTGTTGCAAATTTAATAACTCACCCTAATGTGGTTGACAAAATCAATATTTTTCCAGATTTTGATAATAAAGAAATGTTAATCACATTAATAATTATCCCTTTGGCAGTACAGTGGTGGAGTTCGTGGTTTCCTGGGGCAGAGCCTGGCGGAGGCGGATATATAGCCCAACGTATGTTAGCAGCAAAAGACGAAAATCATGCTATTGGTGCAACATTTTTCTTTAATGTAATGCATTATGCTTTAAGACCCTGGCCTTGGATTTTAGTAGCTTTGGCTTCTTTAGTTGTATTTCCAGATATTACTAGTATTCAAGAAGCTTTTCCAAATGTAACAGACGATAAGCTTGGTCATGATTTGGCTTATTCTGCCATGCTTACCAAACTCCCCAACGGTTTATTAGGGCTAGTTTTAGCCTCTTTGGTAGCAGCATACATGAGTACTATTTCTACACATTTAAATTGGGGCTCATCATATATTGTGAATGATTTTTATAAACAACAAATCAATAAAAATGCTTCTGAAAAACGACTTGTAGCAGTTGGTAGATTGTCCACGGTAGTTTTAATGGTTGTTAGTGCTACATTAGCTCTATTTTTACAGGATGCTGTTCAGATATTTAAGTTTATTATAATGTTTGGAGCAGGAACAGGATTAATATTCATTTTAAGGTGGTTCTGGTGGCGTATAAATGCTTGGAGTGAAATTTCTGCAATGTTTTCTTCTGGGATTGTATCTATTATTTTTGGTTTCACTGCTGTTGGAGACTGGCTTTTTACTCACAACAATGAGTTAGGAGTTGAGGTTTTGGGAATTTTCCCATCTTATGCCAAATTTCCAATGGTGGTTTTGATAACAACAATTATTTGGTTAAGTGTCACATTTCTTACTAAACCAGAAAAATCTAATACGCTCTATGAATTTTACAAAAAAATCCAACCAGGTGGACCAGGTTGGAAAAAAACAATTCAAGAAGCTAAAGCGGAAAACATAGAAATAGAAAACACGAATCAACCATGGAGTGTACCTTCAGGAATTATCGCTATGATTTTAGCCATGATTGCAATTTATAGTGCAATGTTTGCTACTGGATATTGGATATATGGTAGTTATGTTTGGGCTGTTATTTTAACAATATCTGGAATTATATCAGGAATTTTATTGAGTAGAATCTGGAAGAAAATAAAAGCCAAGGTTTTCTAGAGTGATTGAGAAACAAAGAATAGAATCTGTAGATATTTTAAGAGGCTTTACCATTGTGGCAATGATTTTGGTTAACAATCCAGGTTCATGGGCTAGTGTTTATGTCCCTTTACTTCATGCCGAATGGCATGGGCTCACACCAACCGATTTGATTTTCCCTTTTTTCTTGTTTATTGTAGGAATCTCTATTTACTTTTCATACAATAATAAACCACATGATAGGGCAACCTATAAAAAGATTTTGATAAGGAGTTTAAAGCTTATAGGCCTTGGGTTGTTTTTAAATATTTTTTTACCATA
>JARRKS010000139.1:0-13671 GCA_037387865.1 Flavobacteriaceae bacterium | reverse complement strand
TCCCAAGTGGAGCAGAAAGGGATAGAAAGTGAATATGTCAATGAAGATGTGCAAAAAAGGCTTGCAGCCTTAGACGAAGTTCTTAAGTCCCATATAAACGCATAACGTTCTTTTAAATAAAATATAGGTTACTGCCTGCATTAGTAATATTTTTTGATGAACTCAACGTTAATTCTTTAAAAAGGGTGAGTTTAAGCTGTAAAAACAAGCTGCGATCGTTATGATGAGCAGATCTTTGATCAGTTTGTTAGCCCTAAACTTGTTTTTAAGGAGTTTATACAAAACTTTATACTGGTGTAGGCTTTTTTTATATATAAACTAACTATTAAACATGAATGACCCAATTATATTAAGCATAGGTGGAATAATTATAGGTGTTATTATTGGTTATATAACAGCCAAAGTAATTGAAAAAAATAATGCTTCTAAACTTATTAAATCTGCAAAGAAAAATGCAGTTTCAATAATTAAAGAAGCAAATATTGAAGGAGAGTCTATCAAAAAAGACAAAATACTTCAAGCCAAAGAAAAATTCATTGAGTTAAAAGCAGAACATGAAAAAGTTATTTTGGCTCGTGATAGAAAAATGGCCGAAGCAGAAAAAAGAACTCGTGATAAAGAGTCGCAAATATCTAATGAATTAGCTAAACATAAAAAGAATAATGACCTAGTAGAAAACAAGATTAAGGACTACAATCATAGGTTAGAAGTACTTAATAAAAAGCAAGATGAACTTGATAAACTTCATAAAAGTCAAGTTCAGCAACTTGAAGTTATATCAAGTTTATCTGCAGAAGAAGCTAAAGCACAATTAGTAGAATCTTTAAAAGGTGAAGCAAAGAACGAAGCCATGTCTTACATTCAAAACTCACTTGAAGAAGCTAAACTTACTGTTGAGCAAGATGCTAAAAAGATTATAATTAACACAATTCAACGTATAGGTACTGAAGAGGCAATTGATAATTGTGTTTCAGTTTTTAACATAGAATCTGATGATGTAAAGGGAAGGATAATTGGTCGTGAAGGAAGAAATATTCGAGCAATAGAGGCTGCTACAGGTGTAGAAATTATTGTTGATGATACACCAGAGGCCATTATACTATCGTGTTTTGATTCTGTACGTCGTGAAATAGCACGTTTATCTTTGCATAAATTAGTAACAGATGGTAGAATTCATCCAGCACGTATTGAAGAAATTGTAAAGAAAACTAGTAAGCAAATAGACCAAGAAATCATCGAAGTTGGTAAAAGAACAGTCATTGATTTAGGCATACATAATCTTCATCCAGAACTAATTAAAATGGTTGGTAGAATGAAATATCGTTCGTCTTATGGTCAAAATCTTTTACAACATTCAAGAGAAGTAGCAAAACTTTGTGGTGTTATGGCAGCTGAATTAGGACTTAATTCTAAACTGGCTAAGCGAGCAGGTTTATTACATGACATTGGTAAAGTGCCAGATGCTGAAGCAGACATGGAAACACCTCATGCAATTTTAGGGATGCAATGGGCTGAAAAATTTGGCGAAAAAGATGAGGTTTGTAACGCTATTGGAGCACACCATGATGAGATAGAAATGAAATCTTTGTTATCTCCAATTATCCAAGTGTGTGATGCTATTTCTGGTGCAAGGCCAGGAGCAAGACGCCAGGTATTGGATAGTTATATCCAAAGGTTGAAAGACATGGAAGATATCGCATTTGGGTTTAATGGCGTAAAAAAAGCATATGCTATACAAGCTGGTCGAGAATTAAGAGTTATTGTTGAAAGCGAAAAAGTTGATGACCAAACAGCAGCAGATTTATCGTTCAATATCTCACAAAAAATACAAACAGATATGACCTATCCGGGCCAAGTTAAGATTACTGTAATTAGAGAAACTAGAGCAATTAATATTGCTGAGTGTCTAAAAGTATGCGGTGAAATATTTTATTTAAGTCCAATTTTTTCAGCCAATTGTTTTATAATTGTAAAAATCATAGCTCGAGTCAATTGTTTTCCTCTTCTATTTAAAAATAAAATATCTTCATGTCCTTTTTGAATACTAATGTGAGTTCTGATCTGATCTTTGTAAATATTTATAAACCTTTGAGTTGCAGTAATAATAGGCACAAAGCGTTGTTTGTCACCTTTACCTGTTACCTTAATGAATCCTTCTTCAAAAAATAAATCTGATATCTTTAGATTAATCAATTCAGTCACTCGTAAGCCACATCCGTAAAGGGTTTCTAATATTGCACGATTTCGTTCGCCTTCAGGTTTGCTTAAATCTATAGCGCCAATTAAAGTATTTATTTCATCTTCGCTTAATGTATCAGGGAGCTTTCTTCCAATTTTAGGAGATTCAATAAGGTCTAATGGATTGGATTTAATATAATCTTCAAAAACTAAAAAATTAAAGAAGCTTCGTAAACCAGAAATTATACGAGATTGAGATCTCGTATTCACTTCTTTTGAAACCTCATAAATAAATTGCTGAATAATTTCTGCTGTAATAGTAATAGGAGATTCTACAATGTCATTATTTTCTAGATAATGTATAAGTTTATTGACATCCAAAGCATAATTATCAATAGTGTTTTTAGATAATCCACGTTCTATTTTTAAAAACAATTGATAATCCTTAAGTGCCTGTTCCCATTTCATTTGAGTAAAAGTATAACAATTCATTTAAACATAATAATAGAAACAATCTTATACAGGAATGAAAGCTTTATCCTATAACATTTTTGGTTATTTCCTAAATAAGTACTATTTTTAATTTTATTAACCTACTTAAAATTAATACGTTATGAGAAATATAGCTTTAATTCTACTGTTCTTACCACTATTTATTTTAACTAGTTGCGGTTGCCATAGTTATGGCTTAAAAGCTGGTTTAAATGCATCTACAATAAGAGGTGACGAAACAGATAATTTAGACCCAAGAATCGGATTTCATTTTGGTGGTTTTGGTGAATTTTGTTTTGATGAGGTTGTTGCCATACAGCCCGAAGTATTGTATTTGCAACAAGGAGCTAAATATTCAGATAGCGACGGATACGATGGTACATTCAAATTAGACTACATTAATGTTCCTGTGTTGGCAAAATTTAATTTGGGCGAAAATTTTGCTATTGAAGCTGGGCCACAAGCTAGTATTTTGATTTCTGCAAAGGACGAATATAAATCTTCTGATGATTCTGGAACCGACAACATTAAAGATGACATTAAAAATATTGATTATGGGGCTAGTTTTGGGATGAGTTACGATTTTAACAGTGGTTATGTTTTAGGTGCCAGATATAATTTAGGCTTTGCAGATATCAATGATTTTTCAGGTTTAGAGAGTTTGAAGAATCAGAATGGTGTTTTTCAATTATATGTTGGATTTAAATTTTAAAATTGTTAACTATTTGATTAATAAGTCTTTAGAATCTTTTCTAATTAAAAAAATATTAAATGCTTTTAAGTTATTAACTTTAAAGCCAAATAATTATGAGAAAATGAAGCTTAATTATTGTATTTTTTGCACTTTCTTGTTCAACAATTCAATCATAAGGGTTTAAATTAGGAGCCCAAATAGGCTTGCCAGTAGGAGACTATTCTGATATTATACTTTTAATATTGGAGTGGATGCTAATTTTTTATGGCAAACTTCAGAGCAATTTTATTAGGAGTTGCTGCAGGATTCACCAGCGGTTTTGGTAAAGATGGTGCTGATGATGCCCAGTTTTTACCTTTGGCTGGTGCTGTAAGATTTAATGTTTCAGAGGAATTTATGATTGGTTGAGATATTTGATATGCTCTTGGAATAAATAATGGCAATGATGGAGGTTTTTATTACATGCCCATGGTGGGGTATTATATAAGTGATAGAGCTCAACTCAATTTATTCTTTTCTGGTGTTAGCCTTGATGGATCTACCTGGTCGACCATTAATTTTGGTGTTATGTTTAATCTTTAATGAATATTATATTATTTTAAAAACCGAAGTTCAACTTCGGTTTTTTTATGCCATTTCTATTACTGATATATATCATTTCTTATAAAATGACTTAAGTATATTTTAGACGTTGATATATTTATTAATTTAAAACAAAACAATTATGAAAAAAACATTCTTAATTATTGCAGTTGTTGCGCTATGCTTTAATCTTAATGCACAGTCCAGTAGTACCTCTGATGAAGGTATTAAATTTGGTATTAAGGCAGGAGTAAATTTTGCTTCTATTACAGGAGATGAAACTGATGATTTATCAGGCTTAACAGGGTTTCACTTTGGAGCAGTTTTAGATATTTCTATTTCTGAAAAGTTTTCAGTACAACCAGAATTGTTATACTCCACTCAAGGTGCAGAATATAAAGATAGCGATGCATATGATGGAAAATTTAAACTGAATTACATCAATATACCAGTTATGGCTAAATATTATGTTGCTGAAGGATTTAGCATCCAAGCTGGTCCACAAATTGGTTTTAATACGTCTGCAAAAGATGAATATAAATATACCGGTGTTGACCCAGGTTTTAGTGATGATTCCGGAACAGATGACATTAAAGATTTTGTAAAAGGTACTGATTTTGGAATAAACTTCGGATTAGGTTATGAGATGCAAACTGGATTGAATTTCTCTGCGCGTTATTGTTTAGGCTTATCGGATATAAATGATCTTCCTGACAATATTGACCCAGGATTTAGTGTAGGTGACATTAAAAATCAAAATGGAGTATTCCAAATTTCCGTAGGCTACATGTTTTAAATTAGTTTAAAATGATAAAACAANNTTTTATTTTAAAAACTCATAATAGATTATTTATTCTGCAAGACGAATAACTGATTTAAATCATTTCACCGATTGTTTTTATTGGATACATTTATAATCAAATTCAAAAATATTGAAATATGAAAAAAATTATCCTTTTTACAGTTCTGGCTATATTTTGTTTTATAGCTAACGCACAAGACGTTCCAACCAGTGGATCTGATATTACATATGGTTTAAAAGGAGGTTTAAACTTCTCAATGATTACTGGTGACGATACCGATGATTTTGATGGTAAATTTGGATTTCACGTAGGGGGCCTTGTGGAATTTCCGATTTCAGAACAATTTTCAATTCAACCAGAGATAATGTATTCTGCACAAGGCGATAAAATGTCGGTTGATGGGATGGATGTTAAGTTAAAAATGGACTATCTAACTGTACCAGTAATGGCAAAATACTATGTTTCTGAAGGATTTAGTTTAGAAGCTGGACCACAATTGGGCTTCTTACTTTCAGCAAAAGTTGAAGGCGGTGGTGTATCAGTAGATATTAAAGACATTATTAAAAGTATAGATTTTGGTTTAGGGTTTGGATTGGGATACAAACTTGATAATGGGTTAAATTTTGCAGGAAGATATTATGTTGGGTTATCTAATTTTGTTGAAAGTAGTGGATCAATTATGGATGTGCCAATTAGTTCAGATGGGTCTAAAAATCATAATAATGTGTTCCAATTGTCCATAGGCTATATGTTTTAAAGTAGTTTATGTGGTAAAAAAAGGAGGCAAAATCGCTTCCTTTTTTTATGCTAAAAATTTAATACATTTAACTCATGAAAAAACTGATAATTATTAATGGCCCGAATTTAAATCTGCTCGGTAAGCGCGAACCTGCCATATACGGAAGTTTATCGTTTACAGAATTTTTGGAAGAAGTAAAGAATAAATATGCTGATGTTTATATTGATTATTTTCAATCCAATATTGAAGGTGAAATTATTGATAAAATTCATGAAGTAGGTTTTTCATATGAAGGTATAATTCTTAATGCAGCGGCTTACACCCATACTTCAGTCG
Source organism: Flavobacteriaceae bacterium (assembly GCA_037387865.1). Taxonomy (GTDB): domain Bacteria; phylum Bacteroidota; class Bacteroidia; order Flavobacteriales; family Flavobacteriaceae; genus Gilvirhabdus. Next base: position 7,847 of record JARRKS010000139.1, on the reverse strand, counting down.
GTATTGGGGACGCAGTAAAAGCCATAGGAACACCTGTGGTTGAAGTTCATATTTCTAACACTTTTGACAGAGAAGAGTTTAGGCACAAATCTTACATTTCACCAAGTGCAAAAGGTGTTATAGTGGGTTTTGGCTTACAAAGTTATGAACTTGCAATACAGAGTTTTCTTTAATTGAGACCATTAGATTTTTAGATAAGTTAGATATTTAGAGAGTTTACATAAAAATAAAGTTCCGAAAAACCGGAACTTTTTTATTTAAATAATCTATCTGTCGAATAATCTTCTAAACTTTCTAAAGATGTATCACCTCATCATAAGCATCTGCAACGGCTTCCATTACGGCTTCACTCATTGTTGGATGAGGATGTACAGCCTTTAAAACTTCATGACCAGTTGTTTCTAATTTTCTACCTAAAACAGCTTCAGCAATCATATCAGTTACACCAGTACCAATCATATGGCAACCCAGCCATTCACCATATTTAGCATCAAAAATCACTTTTACAAAACCATCTTTATGTCCTCCGGCACTAGCTTTACCAGATGCAGAGAAAGGGAATTTCCCGACCTTAATGTCATAACCTTTTTCTTTGGCTTGCTTTTCAGTTAAACCAACACTTGCAATTTCTGGTGTACAATATGTACATCCAGGAATATTACCATAATCTAAAGCTTCTACATGCATTCCTGCAATTTTTTCAACACACAAAATACCTTCAGCAGAAGCTACGTGAGCCAATGCTTGTCCAGGAGTTACATCTCCAATAGCATAATAACCTGGAATATTAGTTTGGTAATAATCGTTTACCAAGATTTTATCTCTATCTACAGCAATACCAACATCTTCTAATCCAATATTTTCAATATTTGTTTTTATACCTACAGCTGAAAGTATAACATCAGCCTCAAGTACTTCTTCACCTTTAGATGTTTTAACCGAAGCCTTAACACCTTTGCCAGAAGTGTCAACACTAGTAACTTCGGAAGAAGTCATGATATTAATACCACTCTTTTTGAAAGAGCGTTCTAATTGTTTTGATACTTCTTCATCCTCAACAGGCACAACATTAGGTAAAAACTCTACAACGGTTACTTCTGTTCCAATAGAATTATAAAAATAAGCGAATTCAACTCCTATTGCACCGGAACCTACCACAATCATTTTCTTTGGCTGTTCAGATAAGCTCATGGCTTCTCTATAACCAATCACCTTTTTGCCATCTTGTGGTAAACTTGGTAACTCACGTGATCGAGCACCAGTCGCGATTATGACATGGTCTGCAGAATATTCTTTTCCGTCAACTTCAATTTTCTTTCCTGGTTTTAGTTTTCCAAAACCTTCAAGAACATCAATTTTATTTTTCTTCATCAAAAACTGAACACCTTTGCTCATACCTTCTGCAACACCACGACTACGCTTTATTACTGCATCAAAATCTTTATCATAATCTTTAACAGACAAACCATAATCATTTGCATGTTTAAGGTATTCAAAAACCTGTGCCGACTTTAATAAGGCTTTGGTTGGAATACAACCCCAATTTAAACAAACACCTCCAAGACTTTCTTTTTCTACAACTGCAGTTTTAAAACCTAATTGTGATGCTCTAATTGCAGTTACATAACCACCAGGACCACTTCCAAGAACAATAATATCGTATTTACTCATCGCGAATTCTTTAATCTTATTTTGAAGCTACGAATTTACGAAACCTAATTCGAATTATACATTTAGGTGGCAAAAAATTATATCTTTTGGCTACCTTTGTTCCGAAAGTTATTGTTTATGAATATACCCAGATTAAGTTGTCCACGTATTGTAATAATTGGTGGAGGGTTTGCCGGAATTTCTTTAGCAAAAAAATTATCCAAGCATGATGTTCAAGTTGTTTTATTAGATAAACACAATTACCATACATTTCAACCTTTACTTTATCAAGTATCTACAGGAGGATTAGAACCAGACTCTATTGCATATCCTATACGAAAAATTTTAAAAGATTTTTCTAATTGCTCTTTTCGATTAGCAGATGTGTTAGAAATTAATACCGAAAAACAAAAACTAAAAACCAATATAGGTAACATTAAATATGATTATTTGGTTTTAGCAACGGGATCTGAAACTAATTTTTTTGGTAATAAAACCATAGAAGAGAATAGTATGGTCATGAAAACCATTCCACAATCTCTTAATTTAAGAAGTTTAATCCTTGAAAATTTTGAAGAAGCACTTTTAACTTCTGATTTGAATGAACGTATTGCCTTAATGAATTTTGTTATTGTTGGAGCAGGACCAACAGGTGTTGAACTTGCTGGCGCTTTAGCCGAAATTAAAAAAGGTATTTTACCAAAAGATTACCCAGATCTAGACACGCGATTAGCCCAAATTAATTTGGTACAATCTGGTGATAGGATATTAAAAGAAATGAGTACTAAAGCTTCTGAAAAAGCTGAAGATTTTCTTGAAGAATTAGGTGTAAATGTTTGGAAAAATGTAATGGTAACAGATTACGATGGAAAAACAGTTACTACTAATACAGATGTAACATTTGAAACAGCAACATTAGTATGGGCAGCTGGTGTAAAAGGTGCAACCATAAAGGGATTGGATTCTGAACAATTTGTTGTAAAAGGTAATAGGATTGCCGTCAACCAGTTTTCACAGGTCAATGGTTTCGATAATATTTTTGCCGTTGGTGATATTGCTTTTATGGAAAGTGATACTTACCCAAGAGGATACCCAATGATGGCACAACCAGCTATTCAACAAGGAAAACAATTAGGTGATAATTTGGTTTCTTTGATAGAAGGGAAATCAATGAAACCGTTTGAATATAAGGATAAGGGTTCAATGGCAACCGTTGGTAGAAATAAAGCTGTTGTGGATTTAAAGAAAATCAGATTTCAAGGTGTGTTTGCTTGGTTTGTTTGGATGTTTGTTCACCTTTTCTTTTTGATAGGGTTTAGAAATAGAGTCGTGGTTTTTGTAAATTGGGTTTACAACTATGTCCAACATGATATGCATAGTGTGCTAATTGTCTGTTTATGGCTTCTATTATAGTATGTCCTTCGTTTCTAATATAAATAGTACGTTCTAAATCGTCTTCGGTTAAAGGTTCAATAGCTTTAAATAGACAAGACCATCCAGTTTCCCAAGAAGCAATCATTTCTTCCAAAGTTTCATAGCTGTCAATAAATTCATCATCTCGTTCTCTCCATGTTTTTTCACCATCTTCAGTTAAAAAGTTTGTCCAACGACTTAACATATTGCCAACCATATGTTTAACAATAACTGAAATGCTATTCACATCTGTATTGCTTTCCCACTGCATGTCTTCAAACGTAAGTTGATTAAATGTTTTTTCACTTAAAGACTTATAGGTTTCAAACCTGTTTATTATACTTTTTAGATAACTACTCATTTTCTGGAATAAATTTTAAAGATACACCATTTATACAATGTCTTTTTCCTGTTGTGTCTTTCGGACCATCATCAAAAACATGTCCTAAATGCCCACCACAAGTTGCACAATGTTCTTCTATGCCGAAATATCCATTTCCTCCTTTAGAATAAGCAACATTACCTTTTATTTCCTGATCAAAACTTGGCCAACCAGTTCCAGAATCAAATTTATTGTCGCTTTTAAACAAAGGCGTTTCACAAGCAGAACAAACATAAACTCCTTTTTCGTAATTTTTATTTAACTCACTTGTAAAAGCACGCTCAGTTCCTTCTTGCCTCATGACATAAAATTGTAAATCTGTTAATTCTGCTTTCCATTCAGCTTCTGTTTTTGAAACTTTAAATTGTTCCTCTTTTTTATTTTTCTGCGCTGAACCATTGCAACTAAAAAATAGACTCAATAAGATGATAACTCCAACTTTTTTCATAATAAAATATTAGTAAATTATAAGTGAAAATTTGGTCGTATTTAAAATTCATTCATTACGAAATCGATTTACTTAATTAATTACACCATTAATATAAAGATTTCATATCATTTGTTAATAAAATTATTAATTTAGAATTTTTAAAAGCTTATTTTACTTAAAAATGCAAAATCAAAGTCGAGTTGTTATAGATTATATTTCTCCACAAATTAATTGTGGAGAGTTTTATATTAAACGTGTTGTAAATGAAATTGTAAATGTTGATGCAAATGTTCTTGTTGATGGTCATGATGTAATAGCTGCTTCGGTTTTGTATAAACATGAAAATGATAAAAAATGGAGTGAAACTAGAATGCACCTAATCAATAATGACGAATGGAAGGCATCATTTTTAGTCACGAAACAAGGATTTTATACATATAAAGTTGAAGGTTGGGTAGATTACGCTCTTAATTGGCAACATGGTATTCATAGAAAAATAGATGACAATCAACATGTAACTTCAGAGTTATTGGAAGGAAAGGCGCGTTTTAGCACTTGGTATGAGTTTTTTCCGCGTTCAGCTTCTGAAACAAAAGGTGTTCATGGGACATTTAAAGATTGTGAACGATTATTGCCTAGAGTAGCCAAGATGGGTTTTGATACCTTATACTTTCCTCCAATTCATCCAATAGGAGAAGTTAACAGAAAAGGTAAAAACAATACAACCACTGCTCATGAAGGCGATGTTGGTTCTACTTGGGGTATTGGTTCAAAACATGGCGGACATAAAGATATTCATCCACAAGTAGGAAGTTTAGAAGAGTTTAAACTGTTAGTAAAAAAGGCAAAAGAACTTGATATAGAAATCGCTATGGATTATGCTTTGCAAGCTGCTCCAGATCATCCTTGGGTGAAAGAACACCCTAGTTGGTTTAAATGGCGACCTGATGGTACAGTACAATATGCAGAAAATCCTCCAAAAAAATATCAAGATATTTTACCAATATATTGGGAAAGTGAAGACTATATAAATCTATGGCAAGAATGTTTAGATATTTTGTTGTATTGGATTGATTGTGGTATTAATGTATTTAGAATAGACAATCCTCATACAAAACCATACTATTTTTGGAATTGGGTAATTTCTGTAGTTAAACAGCAGCATCCAGATGTAATCTTTTTAGCTGAAGCTTTTACTAAACCTAAAGTGATGCAACAGCTTGCAAAACAAGGTTATACGCAGTCGTATACCTATTTTACTTGGCGTAATAATAAGCATGAGTTTATTCAGTATATGAACGAACTGACCCAAACAGAATTGCGTGAATACATGCAACCAAACTTCTGGCCAAATACGCCAGATATAAATCCGTATCACTTGCAAGGGGCTAATGAATCGATACATTTACAGCGTTATGTACTAGCAGCAACTTTGAGTTCTAGTATAGGGATTTACGGACCTGTCTTTGAGTATATGATTAGTGATGCTTTACCAGGTAGAGAAGAATATTTAAATTCTGAAAAATTTCAGATTTGCCATTATGACTGGACTATAGAAAATAAACTAACTACTGTCATCACCAAAATTAATAACATTCGTAAAGAACAAGAAGCCCTTCAACAGACTAATAATATTAAATTTTGTCATATAGATAATGATAACCTTTTGGCTTTTTACAAATGGAATAACGAAAAAACAAATGAGCTTTTGGTTATAATAAGTTTAGATGCTTATTATTCTCAAAAAGGAACAATACAATTACCGCTAGAAGATTTAGGAATTGTAAATGGTCATCAAATACAAGTAAAAGATTTAATTACAGATAGTAGTTATAATTGGTCTAATGAATGGAATTATATAGAGTTGCATCCTACATTACCTTTTCATATCTTTAAAATAAATAAATAATTATGTCTTCTCAACAAGCAAAAACATCTTTAAAAACCCCTTTTAAGTTTAAAGAGCGATGGGAAGAGCTACTAGAAAACAAAGATTTTGTAAAAGTTTTTCTTTCTGATGTATTGGAAGATTATATTGTGAAACAACGCTGGTATGGTGGTAAAGCAAGCAAGTTAAAATATATTGAACTTTCCGAATATTTTAGAATTCAACAAAAAGAAGAAGTCTATTACGGACTGATTTTGGAAGTCAATTTTAAAGAGGCGTTTTACCAACATTATTTTTTACCAATTGCTTTTGTTTCAGATGAAGATTTTGCCAAAGAAGAGCGGATACTACCTATAAGTATTACTGGCCAAGAAGGATTTATTATAGATGCTACAAACCTCGAGGCTTACAGAAAGTTAGTTTATGAGCGTATATTAAACGCTTTGCCAATAGATAAAACAAAAGTTCAGTACCATAAAAGTGAAAGATTTGGAGATATGCCCTATGAATCTTCTAGATTTATGGGTCTAGAGCAGAGTAATACATCAATTGTTTACAATGAAAAATATGTATTAAAATTTTTCAGAAGAATATATTCAGATAAAAATCCAGATTATGAGATGAGTAGGTTTTTATCTGATAAAAAAGATTTTAAAAACACACCATCATATTTAGGAAGTATTAATGTTGTAGATTCAGATAATGAATATATAACGATAGGGTTGATGCAGGAGCTCGTGCCAAACGAAGGAGATGCATGGGAATATATGCAAAAGGAATTGCATAAGGTTTTTTCAAATTTAGAATATAAGAACATTAATATAGATGAGCTTCCAACTATTGATTTATTTTTCAGACTAAATATTCATGACGTTCCGCCAAGAATTATTGATTGGGTTGGTTTAAATGTATTTTTAAAAGTACAGATGCTTGCAAAACGGACGGCAGAAATGCATATTGCTCTAGGTTCAGAATTTGAAGATACAGCGTTTACACCTACACACTTTAATGGTGATTATACAGTTTGGTTGAAGAACAGAATGCTCTATCAATTTCAGAATAGGTTAAATACTATAGAGAATAATTTACATAAACTGGACGGTTTGGCTCTTGAATTGGCTCATGAGTTTTTAGATAAAAAGAATATTATAAGAAAACGTTTTGTAAGTTTTGATTGGACCAAATTAAAAGGTGAGCGTATAAGGGTTCATGGAGACTATCATTTAGGGCAGGTTTTAGTTAAGGATAATGACTTTTATATTTTAGATTTTGAAGGAGAACCTGAAAGCACAATTAGAGATAGAAAGGTTAAGCAACCACCATTAAAAGATGTGGCTGGAATGTTCAGATCTTTTCATTATGCGATTTATTCTACCATTTTTAATAATCAAGATAATTACAAACATACTCAAGAAGAACTGTTTAAGTCTGGAGAATTGTTATACAGATATCTGATAGGTGTATTTTTGGAAATGTACACTACAGAAGTTCAAAAGGCCAATTTAAATCAGTGATTCCACTAAAGGGAATTTCTAATATTATTAATCATTAGTTTATGGCACATGTAAAGGTTCACAGTCTGTTTACAGATTTCGATATTAATCTATTTAAGTCTGGAAAACATTACAGACTCTATGAAAAGTTTGGTTCACATCCACTTGTTGTTGATGGAGAAAAAGGAACCTATTTTGCTGTTTGGGCACCTAGTGCTAAAATGGTATCAGTTGTTGGTGATTTCAATTATTGGATAGAAGGAGAGCATCAACTTAATGTGCGTTGGGATGAAAGTGGGATTTGGGAAGGTTTTATTCCAAATGTTGGTAAAGGCACAAAGTACAAATACAAAATTCAAAGCCATAATAATGATATTAAGACGGAAAAGGCTGATCCTTATGCAAGGCGATGTGAACATCCTCCTCAAACAGCATCTATAGTTTGGAATGAACCAAACTTTTCATAGAGTCCGTAATGTTTTCCAGACTTAAATAGATTAATATCGAAATCTGTAAACAGACTGTGAACCTTTACATGTGCCATAAACTAATGATTAATAATATTAGAAATTCCCTTTAGTGGAATCACTG
>JARRKS010000138.1:0-6243 GCA_037387865.1 Flavobacteriaceae bacterium | reverse complement strand
TTATAATAATTTACTTGATGTAGATGCTGCTGTAAATCTGATGAATGAATTTAAAAATGACTCACCAACCTTTGCTATACTAAAGCATAACAATGCATGCGGTTTGGCACAACGTGATACAATACACCAGGCGTATGTGGATGCTTTAGCTGGAGATCCTGTTTCTGCTTTTGGAGGTATTCTTATTAGTAATGCTGAAATAGATAAAACAACTGCTGAAGAAATACATAAATTATTTTGCGAAGTGGTCATTGCGCCTTCTTATACTCCAGATGCACTTGAGATTTTAAAAGGAAAAAAGAATAGAATTATTTTAATTTTAAAAGATATTGAATTACCTAAAACTTCTTTAAGAACCTGCTTGAATGGTATATTGGTTCAAGACAGAGATTTTATTACAGATTCTATAGAAGATTTAACGTATTCAACAAACAATAAACCTAGCAAAAGGGAGTTAGAAGACTTAATGTTTGCTTCAAAAATTTGTAAGCATACCAAATCTAATACCATCGTTTTGGCAAAGAACAAGCAATTATGTGCTAGTGGAACTGGACAAACAAGTCGTGTTGATGCACTAAATCAGGCCATACACAAAGCAAAGTCCTTTAATTTTGACCTTGAAGGTTCAGTTATGGCAAGTGATGCTTTTTTTCCATTTCCCGATTGTGTAGAGATAGCAAATAGGGCTGGAGTTACAGCAATAATTCAACCAGGAGGTTCAATTAAAGACCAATTAAGCATAGATTATTGCAACAAAAATAATGTTGCAATGGTATTTACTGGAACACGTCATTTTAAGCATTAATTTTATTACATTTACAAGATATAGTTTTTTTAACCTCAAAATATTTACTTATAGCATATGGGATTTTTTGACTTCCTGACCGAAGAAATTGCAATAGATTTAGGAACAGCCAACACCCTAATTATTCATAATGATAAAGTTGTAGTTGATAGTCCATCAATAGTTGCCAGAGATAGAACTACTGGTAAGATAACTCATGTTGGAAAAGAAGCCAGTTTAATGCAAGGGAAAACCCATGAAAACATAAAAACAATTAGACCTCTAAAAGATGGCGTAATTGCAGATTTTGATGCTTCAGAACAAATGATAAGTATGTTTATCAAGAACATTCCAGCATTAAAAAGGAAATTATTCACGCCTGCATTAAGGATGGTAATTTGTATACCATCAGGAATAACAGAAGTAGAAATGCGTGCAGTAAAAGAAAGTGCTGAAAGAGTAAATGGTAAAGAGGTCTATTTAATACATGAGCCTATGGCAGCAGCAATAGGTATTGGTGTTGACATTATGCAACCAAAAGGCAATATGATTGTGGACATTGGCGGAGGTACTACAGAAATTGCTGTTATTGCTTTAGGAGGTATTGTTTGCGACAAGTCTGTTAAAATTGCAGGTGATGTCTTTACAAACGATATTATTTACTACATGAGAACTCAACATAACCTTTATGTTGGTGAACGTACTGCTGAAAAAATTAAAATACAAATTGGTGCTGCAACCGAAGATTTAGAACTTCCACCAGAAGATATGAGTGTACAAGGAAGAGATTTATTAACAGGAAAACCAAAGCAAGTACAAATTTCATATCGAGAAATTGCTAAAGCTTTGGATAAATCTATTCTTCGTATAGAAGATGCTGTTATGGAAACATTATCTCAAACACCTCCAGAATTGGCTGCCGATATATATAATACCGGAATTTATTTGGCTGGTGGAGGTTCAATGTTACGAGGTCTTGACAAGCGTTTATCTCAAAAAACAGACTTACCAGTATATATAGCCGAAGACCCTTTAAGAGCTGTAGTTCGTGGTACTGGAATTACATTAAAGAATTTACCTAAATACAAAAGCGTATTGATAAAATAGGTAGTAAGCTATGCAACAAATAGTAAACTTTATAATTAGAAACAAAACGTTTTTGTTGTTTTTGTTGTTTAAAACAGCAGAATGAAATTTTAATACAGGAAAACTCAAGATTAAATGAATTGCTTTATAAAATTAAAGACTCAAGTTCTATATCTTTAATAGATAGTAGTCAATTTAGTATTCCTTTTAAATTTACTGTTGCTAAAATAATCAAAAACAGTTATTCGTTGTCAAACAATGTTTTATTAATTGATAAAGGCAGAAAAGATAGTTTAGCTCAAGATTTTGGCGTAATTAATTCTAATGGTATAATAGGTGTAATTGATGATGTAAGTAAAAAATATGCTACAGTAATCTCAATACTTAATACAAACATTAACATAAGTGCTAAGCTTAAAAAAACCAATCATTTTGGATCTCTAATCTGGGATAGTAAGTCATATGAATTTATTCAGCTTACAGATATTCCAAAAATAGCACCTGTTGAAATAGGCGATACGATAGTTACATCAGGACGTTCTACAATTTTCCCAAAAGGAATTCAAATAGGTGTTGTTAATGATTTTAAGCTTGATGCCGCAGAAAATTACTATATAATCAATTTAAAACTCTTTAATGACATGACCAATATTGAGCATGTTTATGTTATTGAAAACAAAGATGCTGAAGAAATAAACAACCTATTAAATACAACAAATGAATAGTATTATTTCTATAAATGTTGTTCGGTTTTTGGTTCTGGTTTTGGTTCAAATATTAATCTTAAACCAAATTAATTTTTTAGGGTACATAAATCCGTATCTCTATATATTATTCATTATTTTATTTCCTATAAAAAATAGTAGAACCTTATTTATCTTTTTGAGTTTTCTTATTGGTTTAACTATTGATATGTTTTCAGATTCAGGAGGCGTGCATGCAGCAGCGTGTGTTACCATAGCTTACATTAGGCCTGTAGTTTTGAAGTTTTGTTTCGGTATGGTTTATGAGCATCAGGCAGTGAAGTTTAATCATGTAGAATTTGGGGCTAAAGTCTTGTATATTGCCATTCTTACATTAATACATCACCTTATTTTATTCTTACTTGAAATTTTTAACTTTTCAATGATAATTTTAACGCTTCAAAAGACGTTGTTTTCAAGTGTATTTACTATTTTATTATGCGTTTTAATAACCATTATTTTTAGTAAGAATTCTAAATGAGACAATTTTTATTATTCATAGTTATTATAGTTGTTGGGTTAACATTTGTTTCAAGATTGTTTTACCTGCAAGTTTATAGTACCCAATCAAATAATTTATATGAGGATAATGCCATAAGGAAAGTTTTTGATTACCCTAAAAGAGGATTTGTATATGATAGAAACGGAAAACTTTTAGTTGCTAATCAACCTTCCTATGACGTTATGGTAATACCACAAGAAGTACAAAATATTAATGCTGAAGAGTTTTGTAAACTATTAAAAATTTCAACTGAAGATTACCAAAAAAAGCTTGATAGAGCAACAAACTATTCACCATGGTTACCTTCCGTTTTTGTTTCTCATCTTTCTAAAGAAGATTACGCAGTTTTGCAAGAAAGAATGAGAAATTTTGAAGGGTTTTATATTCAAAAGCGTTCATTAAGAGATTATCAAACAACTATAGGAGCCAATGTTTTAGGGTTTATTGCAGAAGTAACTCAAGAACAGATTAAGGAAAAACCTTATTACAAAATGGGAGACCTGATTGGTAAACAAGGTGTGGAGCTATCTTATGAGAATGATTTAAGAGGTGTTAAGGGAATAAAGTTCATACAAAAAGACAGGTTTAATAGAGATATTGGTCCTTATAAAGATGGAATTTATGATACGATTCCAGAACAAGGTAAAGATATAACGATTACTATTGATGCAGATTTACAAGCGTATGGTGAATTGTTGATGAAAAACAAAAAAGGAGGTATTGTAGCTATTGAACCAGCTACTGGTGAAATACTGTCTTTAGTTTCTGCACCATCTTATAATCCAAACCTATTAGTTGGAAGACAACGTTCTAGAAATTATACTAAACTTCATAATGATTCTATTCATTTACCATTAATAGACAAAGGTCTTTTGCGTATGCACGAACCTGGCTCACCTTTTAAAGCGCTGATTGCATTAACAGCTTTGCAAGAAGGTGCAATAACTCCAGAAACAACTGTAACTTGTACAGGAGTTTACCGTTATGGCAGAAGAGGAACAATGGGTTGCCATTGTGGAGGAGGAAGAAGAGACCTAAATTTAGGAATTGCAAAATCATGTAATTCTTATTTTGCAAATGCTTTCAGAAAAACTATTGATTTATATGATGATGCAAGTCATTCTATGGACATCTGGAGTGAGCATATTAAAAGTTTTGGTTTAGGTAATTTTTTGGGATATGATCTTCCTATTGGAAAAAAAGGTAATATTCCTGATGGAGCATATTATGATAAATGGTATCCGGATTTTAAATGGGGCTCAACAACAATTATTTCCAATTCTATTGGACAAGGTGAAGTTTTAGTAACGCCAATTCAATTGGCCAATGTTACAGCAGCAATTGCTAACAGAGGTTTTTATTATACGCCACATATTATTAAACATATTGAAGGTAAAACCATCGATGAAAATTACACAACACCAAAATACACAAGTATAGATAAACGTCACTTTGAGCCTGTTGTTCAAGGCCTTTATGATGTTTATAATAAAGGTACAGCTTGGTTTTTGCAAGTTCCTGGAATTGAAATTTGTGGTAAAACAGGAACAGCTGAAAATTTCACAAAGATTGATGGAGTAAGAACACAGTTAACAGATCATTCTATTTTTATAGCATTTGCTCCAAAAGACGATCCTAAAATTGCTATTGCAGTATTTGTAGAAAATGGATATTATGGAGCGCGTTGGGCTGGCAGAATAGCTAGTTTGATGATAGAAAAATATATTAAAGGAGAAGTCACACTCAAGCAAATGGAAAAACTTGTTTTGGATAAAAGCCTTGAAGATGAATATCTTAAACCATATTCTGGAGAACCATTTTCAATTAACCAATAATGTTAAGAGAAACCCATAAACATTTTAAATTTGATTGGATTACAATCATTATTTTTTTAATACTTGTTGGTTTTGGATGGCTCAACATTTTATCAGCCTCTCATGTTGGAGAAACAGTTGACTATTTTAATTTTTCCCAGCCTTATGGTAAACAGCTAATATTTATTTTATTAACTATTGTTCTAGTAGTTCTTATTTTAGCAATTGACACCAAATTTTACGAACGATTCTCAAGTATTATTTATCTAGCTTCAATGCTTTCGTTGGTTGGACTATTTGTATTTGGTAAAAATGTAAATGGAGCAACATCTTGGTATGCTATTGGTGGTATGACCTTACAACCAAGTGAGTTTGCTAAAGCTGCAACTGCATTAGCTGTTGCTAAATATATTAGTGATTTAAACACTGATATAAGGAGGTTTAGTGATCAGATTAAAATATTCATCATTATATTCATACCTGCAGTTTTAATCTTACTACAAAATGATGCAGGAAGCACCATTGTATATGCATCTTTTTTCTTTGTACTTTATAGAGAAGGTCTTCCCAAACAATACTTAATTATAGGTATACTTTTAATTTTATTGTCTGTTTTTGCTCTAAAGTTTAATTCTATAATAACCTCAATAATTGCAGCTATAATAATTTTTTCATATCATTTTATTAGAAAGAAGAGGCCAAATATTTTACAACCTATTATTATTACAATTGCTTGTGTGGCAATTTCATTTGGTGTTCAGTATTTTTATAATACTATTTTAAAACCACACCAACAAGATAGAATTAGTCTTTGGTTACGTTTAGAAAAAGATCCTGATAAAATTGAGCAAATGAGGCGAGACATTCTTTACAACCTCTATGAATCTGAAAAAGCTATTAGCTCTGGTGGAATTACAGGAAAAGGCTTTTTAGAAGGTACTAGAACTACAGGAAAATTTGTACCAGAACAGCACACAGATTATATTTTTAGTACGGTTGGGGAAGAATGGGGATTTTTAGGAAGTGCAACTGTTGTAATACTATTTGTACTATTACTTTTACGAATTTTAAAATTGTCAGAACTCCAAAAATCACAATTTAGTAGAGTGTATGGCTATTCGGTTGCTTCTATATTATTTATTCATTTTATGATCAATGTTGGTATGGTTATGGGCTTAATACCTACAGTTGGAATTCCATTACCTTTTTTTAGTTATGGAGGTTCTGGTCTTTGGGGTTTTACTATTTTACTTTTTATTTTTATTAAGTTAGATTCTAATAGAATAAATGAATGGTAAGCTACTTATTACTATC
>JARRKS010000137.1:0-4292 GCA_037387865.1 Flavobacteriaceae bacterium | reverse complement strand
ACCAAGCAGGATTTGGTGTAGAGCCTAAACAGCCATAATCTGTATTTGATCCACCTCCTCCTGTACCTCCTCCTGAAGAATTTGGATAAGAAAAAACATTTGATCCACATAAAGGTTCTGCACTATCACAAAAACTAGCTCCACCACTCTGTGCAATCACAAGTTGATTTATGAAAGAACAAAAAATAAAAAATGTTATAATACTAATATTGAAACCCATCAACTAAAACTTAAATCACTCGTCCTTTTTAACTACAATTTCTGTATAAAATTGTCTAAATTCATTTTTCTTAAAACTACTGTAAACTATAATTTTTTAGAAAAGAACGTAAAATTAATGCATTTGGCAAAAAAAGTAGTTATTTAACTAGCATTTATCGATAAATTAATAGTTTGTTAATTCAAATCGAAAGAAAACGGAATTACTTATCTTTGCAAACTAATTAAGATAATTTTTTTGATTGATGAAAATTGAAAACACGCTAGAAGAATTTGAATCTTTAGGAGACGAGCATATTGGCACTTCTACAAATACACCAATGCGTAAAGATGCTTTTAAGCTTTCTAACGATGAAAAAATAGATATCATAAAAGACGATGTTCGTCATATTATGGAAACACTAGGTCTTGATTTAACTGATGATAGTTTAAACGGAACACCTACAAGAGTTGCAAAAATGTTTGTAAAAGAACTCTTTGCTGGTTTAAATCCAGAAAAGAAACCTAGCGCTTCAACATTTGAGAATAAATATAAATATGGAGAAATGTTGGTTGAAAAAAACATTTCTGTATACTCAACATGTGAACATCATTTATTACCAATAGTAGGTAAAGCCCATGTGGCATATATTTCAAATGGCACAGTAGTAGGTCTGTCAAAAATGAATCGTATTGTAGATTATTTTGCAAAAAGACCTCTAGTACAAGAGCGTCTTACCATTAAAATTGTAAAAGAATTACAGGAAGTTTTAAAAACTGAAGATGTGGCCTGTGTAATTGATGCAAAACATCTTTGTGTAAATTCTCGAGGGATTAAAGATATAGAGTGTAGTACAGTTACATCAGAATTTGGTGGAAAATTCAAAGAAAAAGAAACGCGAAGAGAATTTTTAGATTATATAAAATTAGATACTAAATTTTAAGGTATTACAATATGCAGCTCTTTCAGCATCAGCAAATTAAAATTTATAACTCTCTTACTGGTCAAAAAGAAATCTTCAAAACTATAAACGAAGGTCACGTTGGTATGTACGTTTGTGGACCAACAGTTTATAGTAATGTTCATTTAGGCAATGTGCGAACATTCATGTCTTTTGATATGATTTTTCGTTACCTAAAACATTTAGGCTATAAAGTACGTTTTGTTAGAAATATTACAGATGCTGGACATTTAGAGAATGATGCGGATGAAGGTGAAGATCGTATTGCAAAAAAAGCGCGTTTAGAACAAATAGAACCTATGGAAGTTGTACAGCGTTATACTGTCGATTTTCATAATATTTTAAATAAGTTCAATTTCTTACCACCAAGTATTGAACCTACTGCAACTGGCCATATAATTGAACAAATTGAATTAATAAAAGATATTATTGATAATGGCTTTGCTTATCAAGTGAATGGTTCTGTATATTTTGATGTGCATAAATATAATGAGTCACACCAATACGGAATTTTAAGTAAGCGTAAGCTTGAAGACTTAATACACAATACTCGAGAATTGGATGGACAAAGCGATAAGAAAAATCCACAAGATTTTGCGCTTTGGAAAAAAGCTGAACCACAACATATAATGCGTTGGCCATCTCCTTGGAGTGATGGTTTCCCTGGTTGGCATCTGGAGTGCACAGCAATGAGTACAAAATATTTAGGTGAACATTTTGATATTCACGGTGGTGGAATGGACTTAAAATTTCCTCACCATGAGTGCGAGATAGCTCAAAATGAAGCCGCAAAAGGTAAAAGCCCAGTGAACTATTGGATGCATGCCAATATGCTAATTATGAATGGTAAAAAAATGGCAAAGTCGACGGGAAATTATATTTTACCTGAAGAAATTTTCACTGGTGATAACAAGAATATTTCAAAAGCTTTTGAACCTAGTGTTGCAAGATTTTTTATGTTGCAAGCACATTATAGAAGTATTCTAGATTTCACTGATAATGGTTTATTAGCGAGTGAAAAAGGTTTCTATAGGTTAATTGATGCAATTAACTTATTAGTTGATATTAATGCTTCTTCAATCTCAACATTTAATATTTCAGAATGGAAACAAAAATGTTATGATGCCATGAATGATGATTTTAATTCGCCTATTTTAATTGCCAATTTATTTGAAGCTGTAAAGTACATCAATCAAATTAAAGATGGAAGTGCATCAATTACAGAAATAGATCTATTAATATTAAAAGAGACCATTAACACCTTTGTTTTTGATATTCTTGGACTGCAAAACGTTTCTAAAGAAAATGCAGATACTGATAAGCTTTCAGGAGCTGTAGAGCTTTTAATTCAAATACGCCAAGAAGCTAGAGCAAATAAAGATTTTGCATTATCGGACAAAATTAGAGATCAGTTATCTGATGCAGGAATTTATCTTCAGGATGGTAAAGATGGTACATCATTTACGACAAATTAAGTAATGAAAAAGCTACTGATTGCACCTTTTATTTTTTTAATTAAGGTGTATCAAATATTAATTTCTCCATTAACGCCTGCAACTTGCAGGTTTCAGCCAACGTGTTCATATTATAGTAAAGAAGCATTAGAAAAACACGGTTTGATTAAAGGTGGAAAGTTGGCTTTAAAACGCATTTTTAGTTGTCATCCTTGGGGCAGAAGTGGTTATGATCCTGTACCTGATAAAGTTTCTAAAAAATAAGGTTTTCTTTTTTTCGTTTGTTTTCTTATACTTATTCATTTGTCTATATTTACAATTGAAAAGCAAAACCTATGCATACATTAAAATTTGACTGGAATCCAATAACAGGAATAGATATAGTTGGTAACTTTAAACTTCATTTTTACAGTGTCATGTGGATTGTGGCTTTCCTTCTGGGTTGGTATATTATGAAACGCATTTTTACTAGGGAAAAAGTATCTTTAGAATATTTAGATCCGTTATTTATCTACACGGTTTTGGCAACCATGATTGGTGCAAGATTAGGTCACGTTTTGTTTTATCAATCTGAATTAATCTCTCAAGATTTCTTCAGTATTTTTCTCCCTTTTAAATTTAAAGGAGGTTTTGAGTTTACAGGTTTTCAAGGATTAGCAAGTCATGGTGCTGCAATAGGTATTATAATTGGTATGTATTTGTATAGAAAAAAATATAATTACAAGTCATTAATGTGGATTTTAGACCGCGTGGTTATTCCTGTTGCAAGCGGTGCGATATTTATTAGAATTGGGAATTTTATTAATTCAGAAATTATAGGTGAAGTAACCGATTCAAGTCTTGGCGTACGATTTGTACAAGACGAATATTATAAAGGACAGATTATGCAACTTACAGGAATAAATAATCCACAAGATGCATATAACGCCGTAACCAATAATCCTCAATTTTCTAATTTGCTTGAGGCTGTTCCTTACAGACATCCTGCCCAACTGTATGAGTCGTTTTGTTACATATTTGTTTTTTTGATTCTTTGGTATGTTTATACTAAAACCAAAAAAGCACATCAATCTGGCTATTTATTTGGTTTGTTTTTAGTTCTATTATGGACTGTGAGATTCTTTGTCGAGTTTGTAAAAGAGCCTCAAGGTGACGAATACATAGATTGGTATGGGTTACAAACAGGACAATGGTTAAGTATTCCATTTATTCTTATTGGACTCTATTTTATGTTTGTATACAAACCAAAGTCTTCACCAAATTAGATTGATTATGTATTTTAAACAAAAACATCTATTTGTCCTTTTTGTTTTTGTATGTATAGCATTTGGTTTCATTTCCTGTAAAGATGAAAAGAAAGAGATAAAACAAGTTGAAGTCTCTTTTAAAAAAGAAGGAACTCTTACTTTATATAAAGCAAAATCTGATTCAATAATTGCAAAAGTTGATATTGAAATTGCAGATTCAGAATATGAAATAGAATCACCGACTTTAATGGCCCATTCGTTTACCATACCTGAATTTAATTCAAGAACATATTTAGCCGGATAACCAGAAGTTAAAGAAGCTTCATTAAAAGGCTTCG
Source organism: Flavobacteriaceae bacterium (assembly GCA_037387865.1). Lineage (GTDB taxonomy): Bacteria > Bacteroidota > Bacteroidia > Flavobacteriales > Flavobacteriaceae > Gilvirhabdus. The sequence goes on along the minus strand of JARRKS010000137.1, from coordinate 93 downwards.
CATTTTCTTGAAAACTTACAATTTTATGATTACCATTTATAAAAATAATATCTAAAGGAAATTGTGTATTCTTCATATAAAACGAACGTGGTA
>JARRKS010000136.1:0-6875 GCA_037387865.1 Flavobacteriaceae bacterium | reverse complement strand
GTTATCAGCATAGTGATGTTCAACTAAATCTAATAATTGTGGCGTTTGGCTATGACCAAACTGAAAGATGCATATAAAAACAATGAAAATTTTAATAAGTTCTTTCATTTTGCATTTACTAATTAGGTTTTAAAATAATTTGTGTTGATGTAAAGTGATAAGTCTTACTCTTTTTTTACACACTCAATTTTCCAAGTTGGAAATACGATACTTTCGTCTTTATTTACCCATTCACCAATCCATTTATAGCCAGTTTTAGATATATCATAAAATGTTAACCTATAATATCCTTCCATGCCATTAGGCGCTTTTTGATCTTTATAAAGTACGATTTTATCGTCAATTTTATTGCCTTCCCAAGCAGGTAGTGTTTTAGGAATTCCTCTTGTAGAATAATAATGAACATACCACTTACTGCTGTCTGCATTAAACTGTCTGATACTACCAGAATGTGTGCCATCAGCTTTTAAAGTTTCATCTTGAACAGCCATTCCGTTGGTAATGTATTTAAACTTCCAAAGCATATCTATTGGTTCTCCCCATGTACCATCTTGGTTTCTTGCTACAGATTTACAATTGCAGAGACCAATCATAGGCTCAAAATCTCTCATTTGTTCTGGAGCTTCAGGGTTTGGTCGACCAAACGGAAATTCTTTAGAAGGCTCATAACTGTATTGTGCGTTAATTGCTATTGATGACAGTAATAATGTAGAAATAAGAATAATTTTTTTCATTGTATTTAGATTTTTACCGAAGTAAGTAAAAAGAATAATGCAGAAGTTATTTTTGCAGAGAACAGTAAGAATTTTGCAGTAAGCTTGGTTAAAAAAATGCTAATTATTTTGAAATAAAATCTTTTACAGCTTTAAGATTGCTTTTAGAAATTGGAATTTCTTCATTGTTGTGTAACACAAGACAGGGTGATTGGGATAATTTTAGTTCTTTTACAACATCCATATTAACAATTGCTTTTCTATGGACTCGTAAGAAATTGTCATTCAATTTTTCTTCAAGTGCTTTTAAACTACTACGCATAGTATAGGTTTTTATATTTGAAGTATGCACTTTAACACAATAATCATCTGCTTCAATCCAGCTGATGTTATTAACCAAAATAATTTTATGATTATTGCCAATTTTTATGTTTAAAATATTGGTTTTATCATCATTTGTAGCGCTTAATTTATTGTAAAGGTTCTGATTGGTTTTCTTTAATTCTGCAAGTTCAAGAACATCAATTTGTAACTTTAAATTTGCAAAATATAAATTAAGAATAATAGCTACCGCAATATACCCTAAAGTATATATTGGTGCTTTTTGAAATGTAAAAAACGGAATATATTCTTCAAATAATAAGCTTAAATCAAAAGGTGTGTTTGAAACAAAAAATTGTAAGATCGAAATAATGATAATGCTTAAAAAAACTAACGCAGCAATTAATAAAATGTATTTGAAAATATAAACTATTGATAGTTTTCCTTTTGATGCTTGAATTTTAGCAAAACTGTATAGAAAAGCAGATAATAATAGCCAAACAATCCATCTTAATGCTTGATATTTTGCAACTCCAAAAAAAGTAACATCTGCTGCCAATTGATATCTGTTAATGTAATAAAGTTGTTGAAATGATTCAAATGTAATGGCTAGACAAAGTATAATTAGAATAATAAATATTGTTCTTTTCAAGTTTATAAAGCTGTCCTGAAAACGTCCCATTTTTTGATGCAACCTATTTTCTGTTAGATTTTGGTTTGAATTCTTTTGAAGAATCCTTTAACAAGCTATTAAGTTTATTTAATTCTGATTCAGATAGTTCACGATATTTACCTACAGGAATATCTAGTTTAATATTCATAATGCGTGTACGTTTCAAGGTTTTAACTTCATAGTCTAAAAATTCACACATACGTCTTATTTGTCTATTAAGGCCTTGAGTGAGTATAATTTTAAATTCATAAGTGCTTAACTTTTCAACTTTGCATTTTCGTGTTACAGTATCTAATATTGGTACACCGTGTGACATTCTTTTTATAAAAGTTTGCGAAATAGGTTCATTGACGGTAACAATATATTCTTTCTCATGATTATTACTAGCACGTAGAATCTTGTTAACAATATCGCCATCATCAGTTAGAAGAATAAGCCCTTCACTTGGTTTGTCTAATCTTCCAATAGGAAATATGCGTTTATGATATCCTATATAGTCTATAATATTGTTTTTCTCAACTTGCGTATCTGTTGTACAAACTATGCCGACAGGTTTGTTGAAAGCAAGGTAGGTAAACTCTTTGTCAATATGTTTAACAAGCTTTCCATCAACATGAATTTTATCTTCTGGTGTTACTTTGGCTCCCATTTCAGGAATTTCTCCATTAATGGTTACACGTCCTTGCTCAATAAGTTTATCTGCTGCTCTGCGAGAACAATATCCAACCTCACTTAAATACTTATTTAAACGTGTTAAAGACTTCTCCATAAATTCAACTTTCTATAAACGCATTGATATAATCTGTAACCTCTTTGTCATGGTAAGAATGCCCAAGCCCTTTGGTGCTTTTAAAAGAAGCATTACTAAAACTGTTTTTTACTAATAAAGCATCGTCATATGGAATTACTTCATCTTCCTCATCATGAATAATAAGCCCTTGAGATTTGAAATTCTTCAAATATTTTGCTGTAGATATTGAAGAAGGTTCTTGTCCAAAACGTTCAATAATGATTGAGTTTAATTGAATTTTGATGCGCTGATTATACCCCAACATATTAGTATAGCGTTCAAGTAGACCTTCATATTCTGATGGTGAGCCAATTAGAATTATTTTTTTCACATGAGCTAATTGATGGTTGTGTTGACTAATAACTGAAGCCATACCACCAACAGAATGTCCAATAATGATTTCCGCTTTAAACCTTTTGGCAACCACATTAATAAATTCTGAATATAAAAAAGCATCAAAATAACCGCTTCCAGAATTTCCATGAGCAGGAGCATCTAATGCTACAATATTAAAACCTTTAGATTTTAAATTAAGGATAAGAGGTTGCCATCTTGCAGCATTGCTTTCCCATCCATGTGCTAAAAGAACGGTTGGCTTATTACCTAACCAACGGTAGGTCATAATATAATTATCAACGAACTTAAGTTCTTCTTTGAAAGCGGTGTCTAAAAATTCGCCTTGAATTCTTGTGATTTGACCTTTTCTTGGTTTAGTGAAAAAGGTTATCGCTAATTTAGTTGCATAAGATTTTGAGAAATAACTCAATACATTTACATATTTACCTACGATAAAAATGAGTATTTTTTTCATTCGCTTTCTCTGTTTACGTGATTAATTGAAAAAGCAGGTAAACAAATGGCTAAATATTCACAAGGCTCTGTAAATGGGTTTGAGTATTGTACTCTTGTATTTTTATTTATTTTAATTGATTGATTTGCTTCAAGAACAATAGTTACTCCATCAACAATGAATTGTTTTTTACCTTTAATTATATAGGTGTATTCATCAAAATTTGGTGTTTGAAAAGGTTCCTTCCATCCTGGAGGTGCAATCATGTGTGCAATACTAATTTCAGAATTTCCGTCACTGGTATTACCAAAATGTTCTTCTATGATTTTCCCATCATTTGTTGGTACAACAAAAGGAGAGGCTTGAATTGTATATTTTTTTGACATTATTTTTCGAGAGGCTTTCTTTTTATCATGCCACCTTTAAGGTCTTTAACAAGACCCATAATAGTGAAAGCATTTTTATCTATTTTATCAATTTCGGTATGTAATTTAGCTAATTCCAGTCTAGTAACAACAGTATAAATTATATCTTTATCATAACTATCACCTCTTTTTCCGTAACCTCCTTTACCAGCGTAAATTGTACATGCTCGTCTTAATTTTTCAATAATCATAATTCTTATTTCTTCATGCTTTTCTGAAATAATGGTAACACCAACATATTCTTCAACACCATCCACAACAAAATCTACAGTTTTTGCTGCGGCCAGATAAGTTAAGATGGCATATAAAGCTGTTTCAATGGACAATACATAAGCTCCAAATGAAAAAATAATAATATTAGTGAGTAACAGTACATCGCCAACAGTTATAGATAGCTTTCTACTTAAATATATGGCTAAAACTAGAGCAAACTTTAGGTTAAATGTCCTCGCACCTAATATTAAGAATGGAAGATTTACTAGAATCAATAAATACCCTAAAGGAATATTGGTAATGTTTTCTAATAATAATGAAATACCTGTTGCCCCTCCATCAATAAAACGATTTGGTAATAAAAATCCTTTTAATCCAAATCCAGCCGAAAAGACACCAATAATTATAAAAATAGATTCTTTTATAGCATGAGTTAGTTCTACTTGCAGACTTCTAACTAAAGGAACTACCTCTTTATTACTTATCGGTTTTGCATGAGCTTTTGTTTCGAGTCTTTTTCGAGCAACTGCAATTAATAATTTTGAAACAAAAGGATTCATATATTAAGGGTTTTATCTAATTTAATTCCAATTGATAAAGAAGTACTTGATCTTTGCTTCGTCTGGAATATGTGTTGCTTCAATTTTTAATTTCATATCAAATCGAAGATTAGCCGGCAATTCTTTTTTATCAATAGTAAATGTCGCATTTATATCGTTTACTGTAACAACTACAGAGTTTATTAAGTTGTCAATTCTTGAGATTTTATAATTATCCTGAATATCTTTGAAAGTACTTAATATCGATATATTCTTATCCGTTTTATAACTAGAATCTAAAATATTAACAGTGCTTATTACAGATGTTGAATCTTGTATTTTGTTTGGTGAAAGCACTAACATTCTCTTTCCTTCTTTACTGTAGATTTCAATATTATTAATATCGCCAGCAAACTCACCTTCGCCTTTATAACTTACAACAGAATCATTTAAATAAACGGTTTCTAAATCTTTAACTTGTGTAGAGTCTGTTAATAAACCAATATTTTGTTTAGCAACTTGAAAAGGGTTTTGCTCTTTTTTACAACTAATAACAATTACTAATAACAATATAATTTTTATAGAATAATTTTTCATTTATTTTTTCATGACTTTAGTTAATATTCCGAAAACACTTCTTATAAATGTTGCACTTGTTAGAACTTTTACAACAGGGTTCATACGTGTACTTCTTTTTTTATTCAATAATTCATAGGCACTTTGTCTATCAATATCTTCATTGTATTTTTTTACCAATTTAGAATTAGATAATAAGAGGCTTAATTCTGCATCGTTCAAAATATCCATTCTACTCATTGGTGCTCGCATCATGGTAGCTGCCAGTGGAGTAGGACGACCTTTTTCATTAAGTGCCGAAACCAATGCTTCTCCTGTTCCGAGAGAAGTCAATATATCTGCAGTATCGTAATATTCTGTATCAGGATAATTTTGTGCTGTAAGTTTTATTGCTTTTCTATCTTTTGCTGTGAATGCTCTCAATGCATGTTGCACTTTTAATCCTAGTTGACTTAAAACTGCTTCTGGCACATCGGTTGGGTTTTGAGTAACAAAATAAAGACCAACACCTTTGCTTCGTATTAATTTTACGATGCTCTCAATTTGATTAAGCAATGCTTTTGAAGCTTCATTAAAAATTAAATGTGCTTCATCAATAAACATAATCAATTCTGGTCTTCCAGTATCACCTTGTTCTGGGAAAGTAGAATATATTTCTGCTAGCAAGCTTAACATAAATGTTGAAAACAATTTTGGTCTATCTTGAATATCCGTAAGCCTGATAATATTGATATAGCCTCTACCATCATCCGAAATTCTTAAAAGATCATCAACATCAAATGAGGTCTCACCAAAAAATAATTCTGCGCCTTGTTGTTCTAGTTCTATAACCTTTCTTAAAATAGATCCAGTTGAAGCTGTAGAAATTCTTCCATATGCTTCGGTAAATTCTTTTTTACCTTCGTTTGTAGCATACTGCAATATTTTTTTGAAATCTTTTAGATCTAGAAGAGGTAGTTTGTTATCGTCACAATATTTAAAAATAACAGCAACAACACCAGATTGTGCTTCAGACAAATCTAAAATACGGGATAGTAAAACCGGACCAAATTCACTTACAGTTGCCCTTAAGCGTACACCATCTTGTTCTGATAATGTTAAGATTTCAACTGGAAAAGATTTTGGATTAAAAGGTAAACCAATAGCATTATGTCGTTCATCTATTTTTGGATGTCCAGGACTTGGTTGGGCCAAACCGCTCAAGTCACCTTTTATATCCATTAAAATTACAGGAACTCCTTTTTCACTCAAATTTTCAGCTAATACCTGTAATGTTTTTGTTTTTCCAGTTCCAGTAGCACCAGCAATCAAACCATGTCTGTTCATGGTTTTTAAAGGCACATTCACATAAGCATTCTTAACAGTTCCGCCATCCAACATGGCAGCACCAAGAGTAATATATTCTCCTTTGTTGGTGTTTCCTTCAGTTATATGGTTGAAGAATTCTTCATTTCTACTCATTTTCAACAAATTTTTATAAAAATACTAATCTTGCTGTAAACCACTTGAAAATCTTTTCAACATTTTAATGTGTAACTTCAAACAGTGACTTATCTTTGCAATCTATGAAGCAAGATGTGCAACAATTAGTGGAGCGAGGAGAATTTTTACCGTTAATGGAAGAGTTTTATACCATTCAAGGTGAAGGTTATCATAAAGGAACAGCAGCATATTTTATTAGAATTGGAGGTTGCGATGTTGGTTGTCATTGGTGTGATGTAAAAGAGAGCTGGAATGCAGATTTACATCCTGCAACTGAAACACTTAAAATTGTTGATAATGCAGCAAAATACAGTGATACTATTGTTGTTACAGGTGGTGAGCCTCTTACTTGG
>JARRKS010000135.1:0-7352 GCA_037387865.1 Flavobacteriaceae bacterium | reverse complement strand
GTTTTCAGGAATATTTTCTTTTTCTTGACTATTTTCTTCTTTCTTTTTATTATTTTTTACAATCTTTTGAATGAGTTCTTTAAACGTGTCAAATTCTACAGTATAAGAAATTCCTACACCTTGTGTATAACCTATCTCCTCTCCAAAGTTTTGAATACTATTTTCTCTATTAAATACATTTGCTGTTAAAGTACCATCTTCATTAAGTAAAAAGTCTATTTCTACATCACCAGCAATAACAGTTTCACTAACTCCACCTATTGGAACCCCAACATTACCATTAATTAATACACGATCACTTATTCTAGTTTGAATATTAAGACCAAGCTTTGCATCACTTTGGTATTCTGGAGTTCTTTCGGCATTTTCATAATTAATGCCTACTTGAAGTTTGTTATCACTATTTGTAAACAAACTGTTTACAATTCCTGTTAATCTTTCTGTAAGTGTTCCGTATGGGTTAATATTGTTTAATCCACTTGAAAAAGAACCTGTCGTTAATAAATATAAGGCTTGGTTGTCTCTTTCGTCTTTTGAGTCTAACCGGTATTGTAATTCCGATCTTACAGTAGAATTTGCCGTAGGAAATTCAAAACTAAAGTCAGGTTCAGGTTTTGCTAATTGACCTGATAAGGTAATACCAACTTTTACAGGAATGCTTCTGTTGATTGGATTGTCTAATAAAGGTGATGGATTTGCCGATGTTTCATAAATAGCTTTAATATTTATTAAAGCATTCAATGGATTACCTTCCCAAGCCAGTGTACCTCCAGGTTCTACCACGAACTTTTTTTGAACTACACCTCCATACAAAAAATTATAAACACCTTCAAACACCGAAAAATCTCCATAAATATTGAATTTTCCATTGGTATTAATTTCAACAAGCATGCCTCCTACACCTCTACCACTAATTGTACTACCTGTATTTTTATCTAATAACAACTCTATTTCTGCATCTTGGGTAACATCTAGATTAAACTCCAATTCAAGTCCTTTTATCTCTTCATAAACGACTTCCTTACCCTGCAATCTGGCTCTCTTTTCTTCTGGTGTTAAAAAATGGATGAATGAATTATCACCAAAAGATTCAGTATCATTTAATGGAATTTTAAAGACAGTTCCTTTTTCTGTTTCACCTGTTACACTAATAACTAACTCTTCTGTCGGACCAGTAATTGAAGCAGAACCGCCTAAAAATCCTGTGCCATAATATAAAGACTCTTCTGTCTCTTCGGTATTTAAAACCAAAATTCTTGGAGAACTAATATTTAATCCTAAAGCCCATTCTGATAAATTGTCATGACTTAAGAAACCATTTAAAACACCTACAGTATTAAATACTGTATCGGTTAATTCTACATTATTAAAAATAAAACTCTGATTCTCTAACCCAACTTTTGAGTTGTTAGCAAATTGATAATCCACATTTAAATAAGGTACAGATAATCCTGTTTCGTTTAAAATAAGTTGACCTATAATATCCGGCTTCTTTAAGTTACCAATCACTTTAGCCTGACCATTTATGAGTCCTCTCATATTTGAAATAACGCCTTGACCAAATGGATTAAGAGGCTCTAAATTAAACTTATTAAAATCTAAATTAACATCTATTGTTGAGGCGTTCTTAACCACATTAATATTACCTGTAGCTTTAAATGATTGTGTAATATCATCTTTAATACTAATATCAACGACATAATTGGTCAAAGATTCATTTCCTTTTATTTTTGCATCAAAAGAACCTAATAGATAATCATTTACTATAAAATCATCAATGGTAACAGAAGAGTTTGGCAAATAAACGCCTTTATCTTGGAGAATATCTAACTTACCATTTACATTTCCTTCCAACGACAAACTATCTATTGGTGGTGTTATTTTTGCTAAATCTACATCTTTAAAATTTAGTTTAATGTCTTTATAGGTTGAGTCTTTTAATACGCCTAGAAGCTTTATTTCTTCATTATTATGATTCATCACAAATTCATCAATCTTGAAATAATTAAGGGATTTATCAAAAGTTACTTTGTTTAAATTATTTTGAAGTTCATTTATAAACCAGGTGTTGTTTTTAAAAGTAATATCAGATTTCTTAAACCCAACAACAGATTGGTTACTTTCATTAATAGTATGATAAAAACTTAAGTTATACATATCTTTATTGTTCTTACCACCTTTAAATTCTGAACGCATAAAAAGGGTATCATTTAAGGTAATGTTTATCAAATTAAAGTTAGAAACATTAAAATATTTGGTTTTTATACTGTCTATATCAATAAATGTGTTAAACAATGGGTTTTTGCTATCCAGCCTAATCTCGATATCGTCAGCAAAATAATCGTAAAGAGCAATTTTTGGTGATCTGAATGTAAGCTTAAATTCTTTCTCGTCGCTCTCAACCCTTCCTCTTATAAACGTGTTTTTACCTAGCTTTAGATCAGGATAAAATATTTCAACTATTTTATTATAGATTTTAAAATTAAAGTCAATGTACTGATTGGTCTTTACTTTATGAGGTATGTAGTTTGTATATATGCTACCAACTGCATTCTCAAAAAGTTTTCCTATATCCTCAAAAAGAAAATTACCACTCAAATGGCCTTCGGTAATGTCTGGCGAGTTAACATTAATATGTCTAATGCCATCTTCAGTAAATGTTGAGGTCAATTCAAAATCTTTAAAAAAGTATTCATCATTTTCGTTTTGGTAATAGGTGTTTTTAAAAGAAATCTCTCCAAAGGCATCGTTAAAATTGGTCCCTTTCATTTTCATATCAACGGTTCCTTTAAAAATTGAAGTGGTGTTATCTTTCGAGAAATTAAGGATTCTTAAATCGGCTCGTTGAACATCTGCCACAAAATCAAACGAATAAACGTCTTGCGACAAATCTGCCAGACCATCAAAATTAAACCTAAAGTTAATGTCGTTTGAAACCAGTTTTCCATTAAAAATATTTTGCTGTAAATTGCCAGAAACTTCAAGATTTGAATAAGCGTAATTGTTATACTCAATAAAATGAACTTTACCGTTTAGTTGTGTATCTATATTCTCGCGAGTGAATCCAGAACCATTGACATCCAAGTTTAACGATGTACGTTTCAATTTTGGATTATCTAAAAAAGACCCAATGTCAAACTCATCAAAAATTACTATTCCATGATATGACGCGTTATCAATGTCTCGAATTTGGGTCATCTTAAGATTTGAGTTAACCAAACCTAAATCTGTATCTATAACCAAAACCGCATCTATGGAGGAAGGTGTGATCTGCGAATTCCCTACTATGGTAAAATTGCCAAGTCTATCAAAAGATGATGGAATAGATTCCCCTAAAACATTTGGCAGCAGGTCCTTTAAATCCTTATAATTTGAAGTAAGGTTCCTAAAATTAGCATTCATATAAAAATTGTTCGATTCGCTATTGAACAAATTTTTAAACAAAATACTTCCATAAATCTTCGTATTTCTGCTGGTACTTAACTGCAAGTTCTTTGCTAAAAGGTTGTTTAAAGTTCCTGAAAGGTTAACACTTATTTTAGCTTTTTGATTTTGGCCAAATTCATTATAAAAGTTGTTCAACTCACTTAAAGTGATATTTGCATCTTTAAAATTGGCCGTTACTTGAACACTATCAGTGAAAAATTGTAAATCTTCACGCTCGTATTCAAACTTCAATTCACCTTTTAAGTCAGAACTATTGGTTTTAATATCTAAATTAGCGAATGTCATGTCCTGCAAGGTGTAAACAAAATTAGTGGTCATATTTTTCATTACAAGACCTCTACTATCTATAAAAGCAAGTGTATTTATTCTTGCACTTACATCACTACCATTGATTAAAAAATTCGTGGCGTTAATGTTCAAGTCCTTGAAATGAAGCCCATCAGAATTCTTCTTATTCTCGTCATTCAGTTTAAAAGTACTGTCATATATAGATACATCACTCGACGAAAACAAAAAATCACTTTTTTCTTTTCGTGGATTATTATCTTCAAGTTTTGCTACAAAAACATCAAGGTTTGTCTCGTCCTCATCTTTATACTTCTTGATGTTAAAATACAATCCTATAATGTCAATATCGCCAAAAACAAGTTTACCGTCATATAAATTCTTAAAACTTAAAATAGAAGTATTGAGTTCAGCAATATTAATTAGAGTATCTTTCTTATAATCTTCAATGTAGATATTTTTTAGTTCTACATCGCCATTAAATTGTAAACCAACTTTACCAATATTATATTATTTTTAATATTTTTTTGATATCTGTTAAAGTTAAAATTTTCTTTAGAATAAACTACATTTCTTTAGATAACCTTTATTCATTATAAATCTGTGTAAAGCAAACTACTTAAGCATAAATACTCAATTACAAAAAAATAAATGAGTAGTTTTGTAAATACGATTTTATGAACATATTAGTTGTTCATATAAGTCCAAAATTAACAATTATTATGCCTAAATTTCATTAATGGCTTCACAAAATATTTACATACTTGGTATAGAGTCCTCATGTGATGATACAGCTGCAGCCATTATTCACAACGGAAAAATTTTAAGTAATGTTGTTGCCAACCAAGAAATACATAAAGAGTATGGCGGTGTTGTTCCAGAACTAGCTTCAAGAGCTCATCAACAAAATATAGTTCCAGTTGTTGATCAAGCTTTAAAAAAAGCTAGTGTTAATAAAGATCAGCTCAATGCAATTGCCTTTACCAGAGGTCCAGGATTAATGGGGTCTTTACTTGTAGGAACTTCTTTTGCAAAATCTTTGGCTTACGGATTAAATATTCCTCTAATAGACGTTAACCACATGCAAGCTCATATACTTGCTCATTTTATAGATGAAAAAGGTTTTGATAAACCTCCATTTCCATTTTTGGCTATGACTATTTCTGGTGGACACACACAAATTGTAAAGGTAGATGACTATTTTGAGATGAATGTCATTGGAGAAACCATTGACGATGCTGTTGGTGAAGCTTTTGATAAAAGCGGAAAAATACTTGGACTGGATTATCCAGCTGGCCCAGAAATTGATAAACTCGCTAAACTTGGAAACCCAAAAGCATTCAAGTTTACAAAACCTAAAGTGGATGGCTTAAATTTTAGTTTTTCAGGATTAAAAACCGCAATACTATATTTCATTCAAAGAGAAACCAGAACAAATACAAATTTTATTGAAGAAAATATAAATGATATTTGTGCTTCAATTCAATATACTATTATTGGGATTTTAATTGATAAACTAAAGCTAGCCTATAAAGAAACAGGTATTAAACATATTGCAATTGGAGGTGGTGTTTCTGCTAATTCTGGAATAAGAGAAGCACTAAAAAAGGGCGAACAAAAATTTGGTTGGAAAACCTATATTCCAAAATTTGAGTTTACTACAGATAATGCAGCTATGATTGCCATAGTTGGCTATTTAAAGTATCTTGAACAAGATTTTTCTAAACAGAATATTACAGCTTCGGCTAGATTGAAAATTTAAGTATGGCTTACAACGAATCCATAGCAATCAGGATTAGAGAACAACTCAAATTATTTCCTGAAGCGTTTACAGAAAAGAAAATGTTTGGCGGTTTGTCTTTTCTTTATCAAGGTAAAATGACAGTTGGCATTGTAAAAAATGAATTAGCCGTAAGGATTGTTGATTCAAAAATGGAAAGCGAATTATCTAAAGGTTTTGTTAGACCAATGGATTTTACAAAGCGCCCTATGAAAGAATTTGTCTATGTTAAAGAGGAAGGTTTTAAAACAGAAGCTCAATTACTTTACTATATTGAACTTGGTTTAGACCATGCTAAAAGTAAATTATAATACATTCTTATCTTCGTAGTATGCAACTATTCTATAATCGTGAAATAACCGAAGAAAGCACTGAAATCATCTTGTCAAAAGAAGAGAGTCGGCATGTTGCAAAAGTCTTAAGAAAAAAAGTTAATGATATTATTAGAATTACAAATGGCAAAGGTTGGCTATTTTCAGCCAAAATAATTGCGATAGATGTAAAACAATGTGTTGCGACTATTGTTTCAAAACAGTTACAAAAACCTAGACAATATATACTTCATCTGGCAGTTGCTCCTACCAAAATGAATGATCGTTATGAATGGTTTTTAGAAAAGGCAACCGAAATAGGTTTTGATACTATAACACCTCTTATTTGTGACAATAGCGAACGAAAAATTGTAAAGACCAATCGTTTTGAGAAAATATTGCAATCTGCAATGAAGCAATCTTTAAACTGTTATCTACCAAAACTTAATGATACTATAATGTTCAAAGATTTCATTAATAAAGATTTTAATGGTCAAAGATTTATTGCGCATTGTGAAGACACTCAAAGAAAATCTTTAAAGGACGTGTTACAACCTCAAACAGAAATTACACTATTAATTGGTCCAGAAGGAGACTTTAGTGTTAAAGAAATTGAAATGGCGATTACAAATAATTTTATTCCAGTAACTTTGGGTCAATCCAGATTGCGTACAGAAACTGCTGCTATTGTTGCTTGTCATTCGGTTGCATTTGTAAATGAATAATATGAAAAAAGCTATTGTATTTTTAGTTCTAAACTTTTTTGTCTTAAGTCTTTTTGCACAAGATATTGCATTGCTAAAATATAGTGGTGGTGGCGATTGGTACGGTAATCCTACTTCACTCCCAAATTTAATAACTTTTTGTAATGAACATATCAACACAAAAATTAATAAAGCACCAAAAACTGTTGAAGTAGGAAACATTGATATTTTTCAATATCCATTTGTGCACATGACAGGGCATGGAAATGTTTTTTTCTCTGATGAAGATGCTGAAAACCTACGTAATTATCTACTTTCTGGCGGTTTTTTGCATATTGATGATAACTACGGCATGCGACCTTACATTATGGAAGAATTAAAAAAAGTCTTTCCTGATAGAGATTTAATTGAAATTCCATCTGACTTTATAATATTTTCAAATGCCTATGAATGTCCCCAAGGATTGCCAAAAATACATGAACACGATGGTAAACCTCCTCAAGCATTTGGTATTTTTGATGAAGACAGATTAGTTTTATTATTCACTTATGAAAGTGATCTTGGTGATGGCTGGGAAGACCCTGAAGTCCATAACGACCCAGAAGATGTAAGAGAAAAAGCTCTTAAAATGGGAGCTAATATTGTAAAGTATGCGTTTGAAAATTAAAAAATTTTGAAACAACTCACTCACTTCAATACCAACTTCCACCAACAGACTTTCCCAATAATACTTGTTTGTGATAATATTAATAATGCTCCTAATATTGGTAGCTTGTTCAGAATTTCAGATGCATTTGGTGTAGAAAAGTTGATTCTCTGTGGAAG
>JARRKS010000134.1:0-4358 GCA_037387865.1 Flavobacteriaceae bacterium | reverse complement strand
GTGTTGCAAGAAGAGCAAGTATTATAGAAAACATTAGAACAGTAAATCCAATCACTTTACTTCTTGATGCCGGCGATATTTTTCAGGGTACACCATATTTTAACTACTACGGTGGTGAATTGGAATTTAAATTAATGAGTATGCTAAAATATGATGCTGCCACTATAGGAAACCATGATTTTGATAACGGAATAGACGGCCTGTATGCTCAATTACCTCATGCTAAATTCGATTTCTTATCTGCTAATTACGATTTTACAAACACCATTATGGATACTCATGTTAAGCCCTTCAAAGTTTTCAATCTGGAAGGTATTAAAATTGGTGTATTTGGTCTAGGCATAGAACTTGATGGTTTAGTTCTTGAAAGGCTATTTAAAGAAACAAAATACCTCGATCCTATTGAAACTACTCAAGAAATGACCAGAATACTTAAGGAAGAAAAACAATGTGACCTTGTTATATGTTTATCTCATTTAGGGTATTATTATGGAGATGAATCGTCTAAAGTAAGCGATTTAATGCTTGCTAAAAAAACCAAAAACATCGATTTGATTATTGGTGGTCATACACACACATTTTTGCCAAAACCAACGGTTGTAAAAAATATTGAAGGTAAAAATATGCTTGTAAATCAGGTAGGTTGTTATGGCATTAATCTTGGTAAGATAGATTTTTATTTTGACACTGATAAAAACAAAGCAGCTAATGGCGCATCAATAATTGTCTGATTATTTTTTTGTAAGTATTCTAAAAAAATGCGTCAAAAGACTCAGAACAATAAAATTATGAAGCATATTCCATTTTTCTTAAGAATTATAGTTGCCTTAATCTTAATTCAAACTTTACGCTTTAAATTTACTGCTCATCCAGATAGTGTTTATATTTTTGAAACTGTTGGATTAGAACCAATTGGCAGAATTGGTATTGGCGTTTTAGAGCTTATTGCTGGCATTCTACTTTTAATACCTAAAACTGTTTGGGCTGGAGCTTTGTTAACACTTGGTCTTATAGGTGGCGCTGTTTTTATGCATCTTACACAATTAGGCATTGAAGTAAATAATGATAAAGGTGTGCTTTTTATAACAGCAGTTGTTACTTTTATTCTTTCAGCTATTATTCTTTTTTTATACAGAAAAAGCATCCCAATTATTGGAGAAAAACTTAAAGGTTAGCCAAAGATTTAATTCTTTCATTTTTAAGTGATGCTTGAATATAGAAGAAGTAAAATGCCATAATGGATAAAATAGAAGACGAGAAAATTAAAAGATTTTTATCCGATATATATAAATACGCTACAAGGATTACTTCAGAAAACACCAAACATAAAGAACCAATAAACATTAGTAAAGATTTCCTATCATCTCTATAAAAATAATTCAATAAAGAAACCGATAATAATATTAGCATTACAATATTATAAAGTAGCTCCACTAAAAATTCAAATGAGAAACTTACAATAGGATACACAATTTTTAATAAAACATATACTATATATATATTTAGTGCTCCTAACACAATTAAATGAATAGAATAATTATTCAAGACATAGTTAAAGTTTAAAGACTTCAAAACCTCTAAAATTAAAAACACATAAGCTGCTATATAAAGTCCATTACCCATAAAATAATCAACTTGATAAGGAATATATTCACTAATTAATGAAGTTAATTCTGAAATGGAGTACAAAATCAAAAACATCGAAAAATAAAAAGATTTACGTTTTGCATTTTGAAAATACAGCAATGTAAATACAGGAACAATGAATGATCTCGTAATGCATGAAAACAATTCATCTTCATTAAATTGAAAAACAACAAATAGTATACATAATACTATTAAAAATCCCACTAAAAACTTTGTCTTGCTCATAATTTAACTCAACAGTACAGGACAAACATAATAAATTTTTGCAATTAAACGATAAAAAAATACATTTTATCGATAAAAAACGTAATTTATTTAATTTTTTGTAAGAATTCAGCTTCTGATATTATTGAAATATTTAATTGCTCGGCTTTTAGCTTTTTACTTGGCCCCATTTTATCTCCTGCAACTATAAAGCTAGTTTTAGACGATATAGATGAAGATACTTTTCCTCCATTATCTTCAATCAGTTTTTTAAGTTCGTTTCTAGAAACCGTTTCAAACACACCAGAAACCACAAAGGTTAAATCTTTTAAGATTTCTGTCTGATTTGCTAATTTTTCAGCGGAAATTGATAATTGAACTCCAAAACCTTTCAATCGATCAATAATAAATCTATTTTGTTCTGAATTAAAAAATTCCACAACACTTTCAGCAATTTTACTACCTATTTCATCAACATTTATCAGATTCTCTTGAGTAGCTTCTGCTATAGCGTTTATATTTTTATAATGTTTGGCTAATTTTTTAGCAACAGTTTCACCAACATATCTAATACCTAAAGCATAAAGTACACGTTCAAAAGGAATAGCTTTTGAAGCTTCAATACCATTAATAAGATTTTCGGCACTTTTTTCTGCCATTCTTTCTAGTGGAATTACCTGCTCTATAGTTAGTTCATATAAATCAGAATAATTATTAATTAAACCTTCATTAACCAAAAGTGCAACGGTTTCACCTCCTAAACCTTCAATATCCATTGCCTTTCTAGAAATAAAATGTTGAATGCGACCAATTATTTGAGGTTTACATCCATTATAGTTTGGACAATAATGTTGCGCTTCGCCTTCTGTTCTAACCAACTCTGTTTCACATTCTGGGCAATGTGTAATATAAACAGTAGGTTTTGAATCTTGTGGTCTTTTGGTTAAATCTACAGCAATAATTTTTGGAATAATTTCACCTCCTTTTTCAACAAAAACCTCATCTCCTACTCTTATATCCAACTTTTCTATCTGATCTGCATTATGCAATGAAGCTCTTTTTACGGTTGTACCTCCTAATTCAACTGGCTCAAGATTGGCTACTGGTGTAATTGCTCCAGTTCTGCCAACTTGGTACGTAATACTGTTTAATCGTGTTGAAACTTGCTCGGCCTTGAACTTGTAAGCCATTGCCCAACGCGGTGCTTTTGCAGTGTAACCCAATTCTTCTTGTTGGTAGAAACTATTTACTTTAATAACTACACCATCAATCTCATAAGGTAGATTGTGTCTTTGCTCATTCCAATAATTGATATAGTCTAAAACTTCATCTATTGAATTAGCTAACTTTGCTTCTTCTGGGACTTTAAAACCCCATTCTCTTGCCTTTTGTAAACTTTCAAATTGTGTATTGACTTGTAAATTACTACCTTTTAAACTGTATAAAAGACATTCTAAAGGACGTTTTGCAACTTCTTTACTATCTTGAAGTTTTAGGCTACCTGAGGCCGTGTTTCTTGGGTTTCTGTAAGGCTCTTCTCCTATCTCAATACGCTCTTCATTCATTTTATTAAAACCAGCAATTGGTAATATAATTTCCCCGCGTATTTCAAATTTCTCCGGATAGTCTCCTTTTAATTGTAACGGAACAGATTTTATGGTTCTTATATTGTTTGTAACATCATCACCTTGAAAACCATCGCCACGTGTAACTGCTCTTAATAACTGACCATTCTCATAGGTTAAATTCATTGAAGCGCCATCGTATTTAAGCTCGCACGTATATTCTATCTTACCATCTACCATTTTCCTGATGCGCTTTTCCCAATCTTCAAGATCTTCTTTAGAATATGAATTATCTAAAGAATACATTCTGTTTTCATGAACTACAGTTTCAAAATTCTTGGTTATTTGTCCGCCAACACGTTGCGATGGAGAATTAGCATCAAAAAATTCCGGATGTTTAGCCTCTAAATCTTGAAGTTTTTTTAGTTTAAAATCAAACTCATAATCACTTATGGTAGCATTATCAAGAACATAATAATTATAGTTATGCTGACGAAGTTCGTCGCGGAGTTGTTCTATTTGCTCTTTTACGTTCATTTAATTAAAACACATTTTATCATTCTATCATTACCAAACATATCTTTCTTTAGTTCAATATTACTAAAACCATATTGAGATAGAAGTTGTTTCATTTTGCTTCCAAGGTATTGATTAATTTCAAAATAAAGTTTGCCTTTATTGTTCAAATTATTAACAGCAAATTTAGCTATTGCTTTATAAAATTGTAATGGGTTTTTATCATTGACGTATAGTGCCAATTCTGGTTCATAATTCAGAACATTAGGTTTCATATATTGTTTCTCAGAATTACGAACATATGGAGGATTGGATACTATAATATCAAATTTAGATTCCGTATCATATTTCGGCAAGCTTAATGTGCGTGTGGAATCACAAATTGATAAAATGTCTGATTCTATAAATTTAGCGTGTACATCATTT
>JARRKS010000133.1:5480-6529 GCA_037387865.1 Flavobacteriaceae bacterium | reverse complement strand
AATACTCCCCAAACAGATCTAAATTTTTTATTGTTTATAATCCTACGCATTTCTGTATCATCCATTTCAATCTCTTTACGTATACGTAATAAATCTTCCTTATTAGGTTCCCAAAATCCAGTTGCTATAAATGATTCGTTATTTGGTGCAATATGTAGATAGTAACCACCTCTCAATTGCGGTTTTGTTCTACCAAATGAGCCACCGAAATGTGTTTTATATGGTAATTTATTTTTAGAAAAACGTACATCACGATAAATACGAAACATTTTCATTTTATCAACATCATCATGAGTATTCAACATATTGAAGAGCTGCTCATATACTTGTTTTACTTCTTTTTCTATTTCTTTAAATTCTTTTTTATGTTCATTAAACCAATCTCTGTTATTGTTTTTTTCTAGACGCTTGAAAAAATCAAAGGCTTCTCTTGGAATTGTTTCATTCATAATAAAAGTTTATTTCGGTTGAAATTACAAAAACCAATGTACTATTCAAACTCTATTTTATTTAAAATGAGTCCTGAAGCTGGAGCAATATAGTCCATAACCTCTGTGCTTTCTGGTTTTAGTGAATTTTCAATATAATTTAAAGAAATATCTCCTTTGCCGAGTTTTATTAATGCTCCCATGATTAGTCTAATCTGATTTCTTCCAAAACCTTTTCCCTTTACTCTTAATATAAAGGACTCCTTTGGAAAGAAATTTGCTATATACTCATTGTTTTCTACCAATTCACTTAATTCAATTTCTCTATTGTATTTACCGTTGTCTGTTGCTTTATAGCAATATGTCTTAAAATTGTGTTTTCCTTGAAATAACTTTGCTCCTTCTTTCATGACTTCAATATCTAACTCATCTAAAATGGTTGTCATTATTGGCGCACAAAATGGATGATTTTTTTGACCGTGAGAAAACAAATATAAATACTCTTTAATTTTTGAATTTTGAATAATATTAAACGTTTCTTCAACTTCTACAATAGACAAGGCTCTTATGTCTTGTGGCAAGTTATGGTTGAATAACTCCAGAAATGCATCTCTATTTTCA
>JARRKS010000133.1:0-5420 GCA_037387865.1 Flavobacteriaceae bacterium | reverse complement strand
CTCTATTTTCAATTGGTTCTTTTAGAAAAAGCTCAAAAGCTGCTTCATTTGCCGAAACCATAGCATCTGTTCTTCCTGCAGCAAGCGTTTTAAATGGTTTTCCTTCGAGTATATAATTAAAGGTTCTATCAATCATCAGATGAATTGTTTTCAGTTTTGGTTGCTTTTGCCAACCATGAAACCGATAGCCTAAATACTGAATTTTAAATAAATAAAAATATTTTTTCAAAGGAGAAGATTTAATTCTTTAATCAGTTTACAAGTAACCTTTTTTAATAGATATGGCAAAATTTTTATACATTGTATTCTAAAATAACCACTAAAAATTAATTATTATGTCTGAAAACGCAACGAATAAACCGTCAATTTTGTTTTGGATCATAGGTGTTCTTGCCCTTGTATGGAATGCTATGGGAGTTAATGCCTATTTACAACAAGCTTATAATACTGAGAGCTTTCGTGAAATGTATCCGCCAGAACAATTAGAAATTATTGCAAACCATCCTGCATGGTTAACTGCTGCTTTCGCTATTGCCGTATTTGGAGGTGCTTTAGGTAGTTTAGCATTACTGCTAAGAAAAAAATGGGCTACAACCTTGTTTTTAATATCATTAATAGCAGTTATTATACAAATGGGATATGCCTTTATAAATAATCAAGTAACTAGTATGGTAATGGTACTCATGATAATTATATTTGCAATATTTCTTGTTTGGTTTTCAAGAAAATCTGCAGCAAAAGGATGGATTTCTTAAATGACTAATTCAATTTATATATTCTTGAAAGGCATTGAAATTAATTTTAATGCCTTTTTATTTGTGTCTATTCTTTAAAACTTTAACAATATCATTTAAACTAAATCCCTTTGCTTGAAGTAACATTAAGTAATGAAATAATAAATCTGCACTTTCATTTAGAAATAAGTCATCATTGGAATCTTTTGCTTCAATAACAACTTCTACAGCTTCCTCCCCTACTTTTTGTGCAATTTTATTAATGCCTTTAGCAAACAATGAAGCAACATAAGATTCGTCTGGTTTGGAGTTTTCAATTCTGTTTTTAATTGTATTTTCTAGTTGTGATATGAATCCAAAACTTTCAGTGTTAGACTCACTCCAACAAGTATCAGTTCCTCTATGACAGGTTGGGCCAACTGGGTTTACTAAAACAAGAAGTGTATCGTTATCACAGTCGACTTTTATATCGACTAGATTTAAAACATTACCGCTTTCTTCTCCTTTTGTCCATAAGCGTTGTTTTGTTCTGCTAAAAAAAGTGACTTGTTTCGTCTCAAGTGTCTTATTGTAGGCGTCTTCATTCATATAGCCCAACATTAACACATTTTTTGTTGTTCCATCTTGTATGATTGCGGGTACTAATCCGTCGTTATTTTTGTTGAAATCTATTTTCATTTTTATTCTTTTAATGGATTCCGCATCATATTCCGACAAGCTCAATATCATTGCGAAATGACAGTTAGATTCTAACTGCGATATTATTATTTTTTAATTCTTCTTTTAAATCTTTAATCTCTATTTCTCCAAAATGAAAAACACTAGCTGCCAAAGCAGCATCAGCTTTTCCTGTTTTAAAAGTGTCTATAAAATGTTGAACACTGCCTGCACCACCTGAAGCAATGATAGGAATATTTAATTCATCAGATAATCTAGCAAGTGCTTCATTAGCAAAGCCGTTTTTGGTTCCATCATTATTCATAGATGTAAACAATATTTCACCTGCACCTCGTTCTTCAACTTCCTTTGCCCAACCGAACAAATCGATATCTGTTGGAATGCTTCCTCCAGCCAAATGTACTTTCCAATTTCCATCAACCTGTTTTGCATCAATAGCAACAACAATGCATTGATTTCCAAACTTATTAGATAATTCGTTCACTAATTCTGGTCGCTTTACAGCAGATGAATTGATGGATACTTTATCTGCGCCACATTTAAGCAATGCATCAACGTCTTCAACAGACGAAATTCCTCCACCAACTGTAAACGGAATATTGACTTGTTCTGCAACATGTAACACCATGTCTAATGTTGTTTTTCGTTCTTCTTGAGTTGCAGAAATATCTAAAAACACTAACTCGTCAGCTCCTTTATCGGCATATTGTTTTGCTAATTCTACTGGATCTCCAGCATCTATTAAATTAATAAAGTTGACACCTTTTACTGTACGTCCATTTTTAATATCTAAACACGGAATAATTCGTTTAGTAAGCATATTACATGTGTGTTTCTAAATCTCTCAAACTAATTTTTCCTTCGTATAAAGCCTTTCCAATAATAGCAGCTTCACAACCTAAATCTTCCAATTTATTAATATCATCAATAGACGTGACACCACCAGAAGCAATCAATTTAATGGTTTGTCCATCACTATTTGAACATTCTTTTATGATTTTTGCATATAAATCCAATGAAGGACCTTCGAGCATGCCATCTTTAGAGATATCTGTGCAAATAGTGTATTTGACTCCCTTTTTTTGGTATGACTTTATAAATGGTATAATATCTAAATTGCTTTTTTCCTGCCAGCCACTAATTGCAATTTTTTCATCTTTACAATCTGCACCAAGAATAATCTTTGTTCCTCCATATTTTTCAATCCAGCCTTCAAACGTTTTTGGATCATTAACTGCAATACTACCACCTGTTATTTGTTTCGCACCAGAATTAAAAGCAATATGCAAATCTTCATTAGTTTTTAGTCCTCCACCAAAATCAATTTTTAAATTTGTTTTTGAAGCGATGTTTTCTAACACTTTATAGTTTACAATATGTTTAGCTTTTGCACCATCTAAATCTACCAAATGTAAATAGTTGATACCAGCTGCTTCAAATCTTTTGGCAACCTCTAAAGGATTTTCATTATAAATCTTCTTGGTTTCAAAAACACCTTTGGTTAAGCGAACACATTTTCCTTCGATGATATCTATTGCTGGGATTATTCTCATATTATAATTCTAAAAAATTCTTTAATATTTTCTCACCATCTTTACTACTTTTCTCTGGATGAAATTGCACACCAAAGAAATTATCCTTTTGCAATGCTGAGGCATAATCAATTCCGTAATTAGTAGTTGCTATGCTTTCATCACAAGATTCTGCATAATAACTATGCACAAGATACATAAACGCTTTTTCGTTAACACCATGAAACAATTCTGATTTTAAATCTGTAATTTGATTCCATCCTATTTGTGGTACTTTTACATTATTTGAAAACTGTTTTACATTCACATTAAAAATTCCTAAACCATCTGTGTTATTTTCTTCGGTATGTTTACACAATAATTGCATTCCTAAACAAATACCCAAAACAGGTTGTTTTAACTGTGGAACTAAAATATCTAAATGACTTTCTTTAAGCATTCTCATAGCACTACTTGCTTCACCAACACCTGGAAAAATTACTTTGTCTGCATTTTTAATTTCTTCTGGTTTATTAGATAGAATAGCATCTACTCCTAACCTCTTAAAAGCAAATTGTATGCTTTTAATATTTCCAGCTCCATAATTTATTATTACTAGTTTCATTTAAATTTTAAAATGGATTCCACAGCACATCTCGACAAGCTCAATGTGCGTAGGCAATGACAAATGCTATAACATTCCTTTTGTTGATGGTAAAATCATTTTTTCAATATCGCGTTTTACGGCCATTTTAATTGCTTTGGCAAAAGCTTTAAAAATAGCTTCTATTTTGTGATGCTCATTGGTGCCTTCGGCCTTAATATTTAGATTGCATTTTGCTCCATCTGTAAACGATTTAAAGAAATGAAAAAACATTTCGGTTGGCATTTTACCAATCATTTCACGTTTAAATTTGGTTTCCCAAACTAACCAATTTCTACCACCAAAATCTATTGCAACTTGTGCTAAACAATCATCCATAGGCAAACAAAATCCATAGCGCTCTATACCTCACTTATTTCCTAACGTTTTAGCAAATATTTCTCCTAATGCTATTGCAGTGTCTTCAATTGTGTGATGCTCATCTACTTCTAAATCACCATCCACTTTTATATTTAAATCTAACTGACCATGACGTGCAATTTGATCTAGCATGTGGTCAAAAAATGCAAGTCCTGTGTCTATATTACTTTTTCCTGTTCCATCTAAATTAACTTGAATCGCTATTTTAGTTTCGTTTGTATTTCTTTCAATCGCGACATCTGTTAAGCGATCTCCTATTACAAATGAATTTTCCAAATCATATTCATCTGAAAAATATTTAGTCAGCAAGCCTGTATTTGGTTTACGTGTTGGCGCATTGTCTTTTGCAAATGTCCTGTCGATAAATTGCTCTTTAAACTCAATGCCCTCTGCCTTAAAAGTTTCCAAAATAAAATTATGAACTGGCCAAAAGGTTTCTTCTGGATAAACATCTGTACCCAATCCGTCTTGATTTGTAATCATAACAATTTCAAAATCAAATTCTTTTACAATTCGGCTTAAGTATTGAAATACCTTTGGGTAGAATACTAGCTTTTCAAATGAATCTATTTGTTCGTCTGCTGGTTCTTTTATGAGTGTTCCATCACGATCTATAAATAGTACTTTCTTGTTCATTATATACTTTTTAATGCGTTCATCAATTTATTGTTCTCCTCTTTTGTTCCAATCGTAAAACGCAAACAATTTTCACATAGAGGTTGATTGGTTCTGTTGCGAATTACAATCCTTTTGTCTATTAATTGATTATACCTTTTAGTTGCATCATCAACTTTTACTAAAACAAAATTGGCATCTGTTGGATATATTTTTGAAACAAAATCTATTGTTTTTAATTCGTCAATAATTTGGTCTCTTTCATTTAAAATACTTGTAATTTGCTCATCAACCAATTCCATATTCTGTAATTGTTTAATTGCACGTTGTTGCGTTAACTCATTCACATTATAAGGTGGTTTTATTTTGTTTAATACATAAATAATTTCGGTTGAAGCATAACAAATACCTAATCTAATTCCTGCCATACCATAGGCTTTAGATAATGTTTGTGTGACAATTAAATTAGGAAATTCTTCTAACCTTTCAAGCCAACTTTTCTGTTCTGAAAAATCGATATAAGCCTCATCAATAACAACAATACCATCAAACTTATTTAATAATTCTTCTATTTCATTTGCATTGAAACTATTTCCTGTAGGATTGTTTGGAGAACATAAAAACAAGATTTTACATTTAGAATTTGATGTATTAATAATTTGTTCAACTTGCGGTTCAAAACTAGATGATAATTCTACTTTAATTATTCCAATAGCATTCGTATTTGCCAAAACTTCATACATACCATATGTTGGTGGTAATATGATTATGCTATCCTGATTTGGTTCACAAAAGGCTCTAAAAATAAGGTCTAATACTTCATCGCTTCCATTACCTAGCAAAATGTTTTTTTCTGAA
>JARRKS010000132.1:0-12971 GCA_037387865.1 Flavobacteriaceae bacterium | reverse complement strand
GGTGTGCTGTAATCAATTTGTGAATTATAGCCCGGATAACCAGTCGCAAATTCAGAGATGATCCCAGTTCCTATTTGATGAATATTATAACCGGTAAGAAGTGAGCCACGTGTGGGCGAACATACTGCAGCTACAGACATATGCGTGTAGCGTAATCCTTCATCACCAATTCTATCAAAGGTTGGGGTTTGCATTACTCCGCCAAAAGAGCTGGCATTGGAGTATCCTGCATCGTCAAGCATAATGATCAACACATTGGGAGCTCCTTCAGGCGCTTTCGGTTGGCCTACAAAATCTGGTTTTGAGTCTGCTAATGTTTTTCCCTGTGTGCCTTTCCATTCTGCTGTTGGGTAAGGGATGCTATTAGTATCTCCTTTATCAGACACTTTTTCCGGATTTGATATGCATCCTACCAAAAGGATGAGGCTGGTAATTAAAATTGAAAGTTTTGTTTTCATTTCATAAGATTTTCTTGATTCATTTCTTTTTAATCGTTTATGGAATTCGTTATAAAGTTATCATTTTTCTATAAAGTCAATTTAATCTTGAAGGATATAGTGATCAATAATTTCATTTTCAACAGAAATAAATTTAATATCCATAACGTCTTGTGATACTTCAACAAGTAAAGTACCATAATTTTCGTCATAACAAATGCTATCAAAAGCGTTTTGGTTTTTAGAGTTTTTATGACAACTGCGTTTACTTTTTCCACCAAGACCACTTATAATATAAACGGGTAATGGATTGGTTATATTTATGTTACGTTCATAGATATGTTCGTGGCCGCTTAAAACAAGATCTGCACCTTCAAACCCCCATTGCATACGTACATCATTTCCATGATTGCCGCTCGAATAAGGAGGATGATGAAAAAAGACCACATTAAATGGCTCAATAGCTTCAGCTAATTTTTTAGTAAGCCAATCACGTTGTGTTTCTAAATTAAAGTTACTGTCGATAGCATAAAAATGAACAGGTCCCCATATAAAATCGTAATAAACTTCGTTTCCTGGAAGAGTAAAATAATTAAGATAGGGAATTCGGTTAAGGTTGCTGTCATAATCGTGGTTTCCTAAACTGGGAAAGAATCGGTTAATACCTTCATCAAACGCCTGACCCTTACATTGGTAATCATTTGGAGCATCGAAATTATAAATATAGTTGCAGTAAAATTTTCCAATATGATTATTTAGAGAATAGGCTCTCCCATCAGGATAATTATTGTCGCCTAGTGTAATGATAAAATCAGGATTTAAAGAATGAACTAATTTGGCAACTTTAGCTTCATTATTACTACCATCTCCATAATCGCCAAAAGCAACGAAACGTATGTTATTAGCGTCAACATGAACATTTATACCAGGAGGATCGATTAATTCAATAGTTGTGCAACTAAATAAATAGATTGTACATATATAACAGATAAATAATCGCACGATTTAATTTGAAATTGAAATAAATAACTAGATTAAGTGGCTAAACAACGCTATTCTAAATTTACAAATTTGTAGAATAAAAACAGACACAAACAAAAAACAATTGTTTAATCCAACTGGTCAGTCAGTTTTTTAAAGGTTTTTTTGGCATCTTTGCCTTCGTATAAAATATCATAAACAGCATTTATTATTGGCAGTCGAGTTTTCTTTTTATTCTTTTGGTTGAGTACATGTGCACTTTTGGTGGCATAGTAACCTTCGGCAACCATGTTCATTTCCATCATCGCACTTTTTACTGTATAGCCTTTGCCGATCATGTTTCCAAACATACGATTTCTGGAAAAAGTTGAATAACCAGTTACTAACAAATCACCTAAATAAGCCGAATTGTTTATGTTGCGTTTCATCTTATGCATTTTTTTAATGAAACGCTTCATTTCTCTTATAGCATTGCTCATTAGAACACTCTGAAAATTATCGCCATAACCCAAACCATGTGCAATGCCAGCAGCAATCGCATAAATATTTTTTTATTCTACACCTATAATATCGTCACTTATTTTTGTTTTTATATAATCACTAGACAAATTATTAGCAATCGCTTGTGCCTTGTCTGCATCTGCACAAGAAATGGTTAAATAAGACAAACGCTCTAAAGCTACTTCTTCAGCATGGCAAGGTCCTGCAATAACCGCAATATTTTCAAATGGGACATGGTAAATATCATGAAAATGCTCACCAACAAGCAATCCAGATTCTGGCATGATACCTTTTACAGCAGAAACAATAATTTTATTTGAAATATCTATTGTGAGTTTTTCTAGTTCAGAATGGATAAAGGCAGATGGAATTACAAAAATTAAGACATCTGCATAATTTGCAATCTCATTTATATTGTTGCTTAATTTTAATTGTTTCAAATTAAATTCTACAGAACTTAAATAATTAGGATTATGTTGTTCTTTAAGCAAATGTTCTTTGGTATATACACTTCGCATATACCATCCAACTTCATCTAAATTTTCGCAAAGCATCTTAACAATCGCAGTTGCCCAACTGCCAGCACCAAAAACAGCATACTTTAAATTATCGTTCATAAAATAGAATTATACCGTTCAAAAATACATAAAATAATACTTACTAAAGATGCTATAAGAATCGAGGAATCCATTTTTGGCACGCGTTTTGAAAAGAACATAATGAATGATAAAACTTTGGTATATGAAAACGATAAAATTACTTTCAGGGTTTGCTTTAATAGCTACACTTTTTACTTCTTGTTATTCAGAGGTTATTATAGAAGATGATTATAACAATCCGCCAGCAATCACAGTAAATCAACTTTTAAATTCCTACGAGCTTTGGTATATAGACATTAATCAAACGTCTGGTTATGGAAGTACTCCTTTTATGGAAATTGCCTTTACATTGTCTTTTAGAAATGGCGTTTTATATGCAAATAATAATTTGGTTGGAATAGGTAATCAAGGTAATGGTTTTGGAATTCCAGTAGGAGATTATGAAGCATATGATATGATCTTGGATGTATATCATGATATTGACGGTTATCAAACCTTTGATGTTTATCAAATAGACAATAATACTATTGAGCTTTATAATCCTTATGAAGACACGTCATACTTTTTAGATGGTTACCAAAGAAGTAATTTTGACTATGACTATGTTTTTTATGATAATATCCATTATTTCTTACAAGAATATGAGGCTTGGGAAAAAACATATACCAGTAATTATGGTGCTTTGAATGAATTTGATAATGAAAACTATTTGCAGTTTTTAGCTGGAGGTGATGATGTAACATTCAGAAGTTCTCAAGATATGTCAGGTACTTCAATAGGCAACATCTATTGGGATTATACAGGGATTTATGGTGTTGGAGATGTGGCTAATAACCTGTATTTAAAAACATTGACACTAGATTACGATTATTTTACGAACGAATATTTTGAGTTAGATATCATTAATGATGGTAAAATAGAATTGTTCCATCCAGATTCAGGCACAGCTTATGAATTTACTGGAAGAGGTTATATTCAGTACTTAAGAAGTGCAAACACAAAAGATAAAACAGAAACTCAATCTAATGTCTTGAAAAAGCGGAAACAAAGAACACCAAAAACAGAAAACATTAGAGAAAATACAAGAGTGCAATAAAAATTTTGGTTGGTTAGTTAGTTTAGAAACTGTTCAGGAATTCTTTTTTGGGCAGTTTCTTTTTTAATGTGACTTTTTGTTTTCGGTGTGTCTAATTAGTATAACAATTTATTAATGACAAAAACACATTAAATCATTAAATTTGAATAGTTAGTTAACTTCAATCTTAAATAATTTAAAACAAATCAGAATGGGAGTATTTTCATTTATTAAAAACGCTGGCGCTAAAATTTTTGGCGTTGAAAAAGCCGACGCAGAAGAAGCTGCTGAAGCTACGGCAGCAGAACTTAAAGCAGAAGCTGCAGCCGCAACAAAACTTGAAGAGACAATTAAAGATCTACAATTGGTAGTAGAAAATTTGAATGTTCATATTGATGATGACAAAGCAACAATTACAGGAGCAGCGTATGATCAAGCAACAAAAGAAAAGGTAGTATTAGTAGTGGGTAATTCTAATGGTATTGCAACAGTTGATGATCAGATGACGGTTGAGCATGAAGAACCTGAAGCACAATTTCACACAGTAGTAAGTGGAGATACTTTAGGTAAAATTGCAAAAACATATTATGGTAACGCTATGAAATATCCTGTGATATTTGAAGCAAATAAACCAATGCTAAAAAGTCCAGATTTAATTTATCCTGGGCAAGTATTAAGAATTCCTGCTTTAGATTAAGCATATTACTTATGTTAGTAATAAAGGCGACTTTTATGTCGCCTTTATTTTTTATAAAAATTCATTTCGTCCAAATATTGCCATACGTGTTCAGGCAATAAGGGGCGAATATTTTTACCGTCTTTAATAGCCTTTCTAATAAATGTTGAAGAAATTTCCATGATAGGAGAATTTATAAAATGAACTTTTTCATGGTCAACAAATTCAGAGGCTACTTCACCTTTTGTAATTCTTGGATAAACATAAATATCATGGTTTTCTAAAATAATAGTATAGTTTTTCCATTTGTGAAAACCCTTCAAATTATCTTCACCCATGATAAGAGAAAATTCATATTCTGAATATTTTTCCTGCAAATAGGTTAATGTATTTATAGTGTAATTAGGTTGAGGTAATTTGAACTCAATATCACTGACTCTTAATTTAGGATAATTTTCTAAAGCACGATCGAGGTGTACAACAAACCAAACTTGGTCTAAATCACTATACTCTGCCAGATGATTAGCAATGACCAAATGACCTATATGAATAGGATTGAATGTGCCAAAATATAAACCAACTTTCATCTTTATCTTCTCAATCTTTATTTAGGAAATTTGAAACTAAAGTTTCGGCTTCAATTAGTGCAACATCCAAATCTCCGTTTTCTATAATGACATCAAATAAAGGTGCTGTAGCCAGTTCTGCAGAGGCTTTGGCGATTCTCATGTTTATCTTATCGTTACTTTCTGTTTGTCTTTTTTTCAAACGAATTTTGAGCTCATCTATACTTGGCGGTTTAACGAATACAGCAAGTGTTTCTTTTGGGAATTTCCGTTTTATTCGTAAACCTCCAGACACATCTATATCAAAAATTACGTGTTTGCCTAATGCCCATAGGCGTTCAACTTCACTTTTTAAGGTGCCATAAAAATTGTCTCGGTAAACCTCTTCCCATTCTAGAAATTCTTCGTTTTTTATTTTTTGCTTGAATTCTTTTAAAGATAAAAAGTAGTAGTCTTTTCCATCTACTTCCTCACCTCTTCTTTCACGAGAGGTAGCAGAAATGGAGAATGCTAAATTTAATTTTTCAATTCCTAATAAATGCCTTACAATAGTTGTTTTTCCGGATCCAGAAGGCGCAGAAAACACTATTAATTTACCACCACTCATTATAATACATTTAGAAGTTGTTCTTTAATTTTTTCAAGCTCATCTTTCATTTGTACAACCAATTTCTGCATTGGTGCATAATTGCTTTTTGAACCAATAGTATTAATCTCTCGACCTAGTTCCTGACAAATAAATCCTAATTTTTTGCCATTTGAATCAACCGAATCTATAGACTTTGTGAAATAATCTAAATGGTTTTTTAAACGTACTTTTTCTTCTGTTATATCAAACTTTTCAATATAAAAAACAAGTTCTTGCTCAAATCTGTTTTCATCATACTTTTCTTTAAGTTCTTCAATACCTTTACGCAAGCGCTCTCTTACACCATCAACTCTTTCTGGATCCATTGCAGTAACATCTTCAAGTAGATTATCAATATTAGTAATTCTTGTTTTAAAATCTTGTTCAAGCACTTTGCCTTCGTCTAACCTGTACTTGTTAATACTTTCTAATGCAGAATCTATTTCATTTTTAATAGATTTCCATTCTTCTTCATCTATTTCAGACTTCTCTGTATTTAAGGCATCTGGAAACCTGACAGCCATTTTAAGCAATTCGGTATCATTTCCATCAACAATTTTTTTAAGGTCTTTAATATATTGTCTTACAACCGGAGCATTAACTTGAGTTGAGGTTTCTTCGCCCGTAATTTCAACATATATAGATAAATCTACTTTACCACGAACTAGGTTTTTAGCAATTAATTTTCTAATGTCAAGCTCTTTTTCTCTGTACATAGAAGGCATCCTCACATTTAAATCAAGATTCTTACTATTAAGTGATTTAATTTCAATTGTGATTTTTTTAGTTGGCAATTGTAATACAGATTTACCGTAACCTGTCATAGAATGTATCATAAACCATTTTTAAAAGTTGTACAAAGCTAAAAAATTAAACCTTTAGTTTAGGCTTTTTACTTACCAAATAAACTCCGGAAAAAATAAATAAGGCAGTTATAATCTTTAGTGAGTTTAAAGAGTCTGCACCATTTATTATTGCATATAGAATGCCTATAATGGGTTGCAAGTAAATAAAAACACTTAATGTTGATGCTTTCAGTTCTTTAAGTGCAAAAATATTTAAAAGATATGTTAAGAAGGTAGTTCCAACAACTACAAAACATATTTTCCAAATAGCTTCAAATGGAAGTGAAGACCATTCTATTTCTATAAATTCTGATATAGCTACTGGAAAGTTTATAAAAACCCCAAGTAAAAAAAGCCATTTCATTATTGTAAACGGATGATATTTGTTAGTTAACGGTTTTACAAGTATAAGATAGAGACCATAGGTTGAACTATTTACAATAAAAAGTATATTCCCTAATGGGATGTTTGGGGCATTCTGCTGCGTTTCGTTACTAAAAAAGATTAATGCCAATGCTCCTGTAAACCCTAAAGCAATTCCCAAATACCGAAGTAAAGTTATTTTCTCCTTTACAATAAGAGCAGACATTAAAAACACTAAAATAGGAGATATTGTAATTATTATAGAACTATTTACTGGAGTAGAAAGACTTAAACCCTTGAAAAAAGCAAGCATATTTATCCCCATTCCAAAAAATGCACATATAAAAAGCCGTTTCCAGTCTCTAACAGCTATTTTCTCTTTTGGTCCAAAGAGGGAAATTGACCAAAACAATATAGATGCACCAATTACTCTTACAAGAATTAGCCCAAAAGGTTTTACATATGTAGGCATTAAGCCTTTTGCAATAGTATGATTTAATCCATAAATTGATGTGGCTAATAGTGCAGCAAGAAAAGCAAGTGTTCTATTGCTCATGCACACATAATTTTGCTGCCTGAACTACATTTTTACTATTTCCTATAAAAATTGAATCATTGCAAATAATGACAGGACGTTTTAAGAATGTATAATGATGCAAAATGTAGTGTTTATAATCTTTTTCTGCTAAAGAGGCATTTTTTAAACCCATGTCTTTATATAACTTGGCTTTACGACTGAATAGAGATTCATAGCTTCCCGAAAGGTTCTTCATTTCTTCAAGTTGTTGAACTGTTATTTCTTCTGTTTTAATGTCCTGCAAAATATAATCTGAAGGAAGGTTTAGTTCTTTTAAAATCCTAACACAAGTACTACATGTTTTTAAATAATAAACTTTTTTCATTTAGTTGTAATTTAAGTAGGAAGAAATTTCGTCATAAGGTATAGTAAATTGAATAATTCCAGAAGCATAAGGGGAAACTTCATAAACATTATAAAGCATTACAATCCCTTCTTCTTCAAAACCAACATTTTGTGGAAGAGAAAACTTATCCGGATCAAATACTACTGAATTATTTTCTTTTATAAATTCATTAAAATAAGATTTGGCAATGGTTTTTAAGGCTTCAATGTCACTAAAAAGCGTATTATTTTCCACTTTTAAACCAGTTTCTGCATCAAAATTTAAAAATGAAATTGTCAAAATTCCATGAGCACCACCTGTATTTAAATAGGAAGATATTGCAATACTAATAATTTCTTCTGATTGATACATTAAATCACCATCTATCTGCGCCTCCCATTCTTGAGCACTATCAGGAAAATCTTTTTTAAAAGAATTATATTCATTATTGAATACCAAAATTTGGTCCTCAAGACTTTTTTCTGAATTCAGATTTTCTTCGCCAAAGTTTAAACTTTGAGAGATGTTATGAATTATTGCATTATTAATATTATTCGATAATTCAGAATCCCCTTCAGCTTTAGGAATATTAACATTTACAATTGAATTTCCTTCAACTAAAATTTCAATCTCTTTAAATGTAATTTTATGTTCTGTTTCGCATGATGTAAGAAACAAAAACAGACTTATTACAAGCAGATAAAAATTAAATTTCATGATTTTATGTTAAAGATGATATAAAGGTAAATATTGCATTTGAATACACCGAATTAAAGGCTATTTTTGTTCCAAATAGTTATAAGATGAAATTCAATACTAAAACCATACATGGAGGACAAGAACACGACAAAGCTTATGGTTCAGTGATGCCTCCTATTTACCAAACTTCTACCTATGCTCAAAGTACGCCAGGTGGGCATAAAGGATATGAGTATTCAAGGTCTCAAAACCCCACAAGGCATGCTCTTGAGAAAGCATTTGCAAGTATTGAAAATGGAAATTATGGTTTAGCCTTTGGTTCAGGACTTGCAGCAATTGATGCTATAATAAAACTATTGAAACCTGGAGATGAGGTGATTTCAACTAACGATTTATATGGAGGCTCATATAGATTGTTTACTAAAATTTATTCAGATTTTGGAATTAAATTCCATTTTATAGGAATGCAAAATGCATCAAATATTGAAGATTTTGTAAATAGTAAAACAAAACTTATTTGGGTTGAAACACCAACTAACCCAATGATGAATATTATTGATATTAAAGCAACTGCCCAAATTGCAAAAAAACATAACATACTTTTAGCTGTTGATAACACTTTTGCTACACCTTATTTACAAACTCCTCTAGATTTAGGAGCAGATATAGTTATGCATTCAGCAACTAAATATCTTGGTGTCAAAATGCAAGTGGTGCAGTATGTGGTCCTCAAGACAGTTTTTTGGTTTTAAGAGGCATTAAAACATTGCATATTAGAATGCAACGTCATTGTGAAAACGGAAGAGCTATTGCAGAATATTTGAATTCACACTCAAAAATCGAAAAAGTATATTGGCCAGGTTTTGAAACTCACCCAAATCATGAAATTGCAAAATCTCAAATGAAGGATTTTGGTGGGATGGTTTCTTTTGTAACTAAAGGAAATAATTACCAAGACGCTATTAGAATAGTTGAAAATCTAAAGGTATTTACTTTAGCTGAATCGCTTGGAGGAGTTGAGTCGCTTGCAGGTCACCCAGCAAGCATGACACATGCCAGTATTCCTAAAGAAGAACGCGAAAAAACAGGTGTAGTTGATTCTTTAATAAGATTGAGTGTAGGAATAGAAGACATTGATGATCTAATAGACGATTTAAAACAATCAATAGGTTAAATCATTAGGTTAATCTAGATAATAGATATAACCAAAGTTTAACCAGATTAACCAATCATTAAATTTATTGTACTTTTCTAATTCATGGTTAAAGCCATCAACCCAGTCACTAAAATAAAGTTGCCATCGTAAATCTAGCATCAGATCGGAAAGTGGGCCAAGCTTATATCTAACACCAACACTCGTTACCATAGACCAACTGTCACCTTTATCTAAATCAATTGGGTATTTTCTTGTTTCACCAGCAGGCACAGGTGGAAGAAATCTATCATCTGTATACCAATATGAATATAAATTGTTTGGATTATAAACATTTTTATCACCATAATCTGTACTAGCTTGTGGAGAATATGAAGTATAATGAATACCCAAGCTAATAAAAGGAGCAAACCTATACGCAAACCCCTGGAATGATCTAATACTTTTTGGGAAATATTCTAATTGAGTACCAATATCAAAATTTTCAGCTACACCATGATGAGCACGTAATTTATCAGCATTCACACTAGTTCTATTTGGGGCTACCCATCTACCAAAATGGTCAAGATTTGTGTAATTCCAAGACACTTCATTACGCAATTTAAAATGGTCGTTGAAATAAGTATCAGTAGAGTAGCAATTACAATCCGCACGATAAGAAAAATTGATGTAATGAATAATACCAATGCCAATACCAGAATTACCAAGGTTTGTTGGTTCATTGTTTCTTATTCCATAATCTGACCTAAATTCAACGGGACCAACGATAACACCAATTTCGTGAGAAAAGCCTAATTGAGCGAAAGTAGCCAGATTAACTACTAAAAAACATAAGACTGAAGCTAAATGTTTAAAGTTAAGCATAATAAGGTGTTATTTTTTGAGGCATTATTGCAAACAAATATATGAAAACAGATTTAAGAAAAAAACACAGCAATTTTTAAAGATAACGTATATTTGTGCTTTAAAATTATAACATAAATAACAGTATCATAATTTTTTATAAATGAAAGACATCATTGAAGGGTTTCTTGATCTGGTAAGAGAGAGAAATGGTAACGAACCTGAATTTTTACAGGCAGTTGAAGAAGTGGCCGAAACGGTACTTCCATATATCGTTCAAAACGATATTTATCATGGCAAAAACATTTTGTTAAGAATGGTGGAGCCAGAAAGAGTTATAACTTTTAGAGTTTGTTGGGTAGACGATCAAGGCGAAATACAAGTAAATAGAGGTTATAGAATTCAAATGAATTCAGCAATTGGACCTTATAAAGGAGGGCTGCGCTTTCACCCATCTGTGAATATGAGTATTTTAAAGTTTTTGGCCTTTGAACAAGTATTTAAAAACTCACTTACAACCCTTCCTATGGGTGGTGGAAAAGGAGGATCTGATTTTGACCCAAAAGGGAAGAGTGATGGTGAGATTATGAGATTCTGCCATGCGTTTATGGCTGAATTATGCAGACATATAGGTCCGTTTACTGATGTTCCTGCCGGAGACATTGGTGTTGGAGCTCGAGAAATTGGATTTTTGTTTGGGATGTATAAAAAAATGAGGAATGAGTTTACAGGTGTCTTAACAGGGAAAGGTCTTTCTTGGGGAGGTTCTTTAATTCGTCCTGAAGCTACCGGGTACGGAACTGTTTATTTTGCCCAAAGCATGTTAGAAACCAAAGGCAAAAGTTTTGAAGACAAAACAGTTGCGGTTTCTGGTTCTGGAAATGTGGCACAATACGCTACAGAAAAGGCAACCCAATTAGGAGGGAAAGTGGTTACACTTTCAGATTCTTCAGGATATATATATGATAAAGATGGTATAGATGCTGATAAATTAGCACATATTATGTACTTGAAAAACGAAAAAAGAGTACGCATATCTGAATATGTAGAAAAGTATCCGTCAGCTCAATTTTTTAAAGGAGAAAGACCTTGGTCTGTTACCTGTGATATAGCATTACCTTGTGCAACTCAAAATGAACTTAATGGTGAGGAAGCAAAAATGCTTGTGAAAAATGGCTGTATTTGTGTTGCCGAAGGAGCTAATATGCCTTCTACACCAGAAGCAGTTCATCTGTTTCAAAATGCTAAAATTCTATTTGCACCTGGAAAAGCGTCAAATGCAGGAGGAGTTGC
Source organism: Flavobacteriaceae bacterium (assembly GCA_037387865.1). Lineage (GTDB taxonomy): Bacteria > Bacteroidota > Bacteroidia > Flavobacteriales > Flavobacteriaceae > Gilvirhabdus. The sequence goes on along the minus strand of JARRKS010000132.1, from coordinate 1,410 downwards.
AACTTCAGGATTAGAAATGTCTCAAAACTCATTAAGAATCAGTTGGACAAGAGATGAAGTAGATAATAAGCTTAAAGGTATAATGAAAGATATTCACGATCATTGTATAGAATATGGAAAAGAAGGCGATTACGTGAATTATGTAAAAGGTGCCAATATAGCTGGATTTGTTAAGGTTGCAGATGCAATGTTAGCACAAGGAGTAGTTTAATAACATTCAATTAAAAATTGACAAAAGCTTTCTGATTTTCAGAAAGCTTTTTTGTTTTAAGTATATTATTTTAAAGTAAAACTCGTTAGTTATAAATATATTTGGAACATTAAAAATAACATGATAAAAAGAACTATAATTTATTTAGTTTGTTTGTTTCCATTAATTCATAATGGTCAAGATTTTTCTGCACTTTGGGAAGGTTATTTTTCTTATTACAATATCAAAGATGTCTCGCAAGGGAATAATAAAATTTTTGCTGCAGTAGAGAATGCAATTTTTACATATGACATTTTAACCAATGAACTAGACGAAATAACAACAGTACAAGGACTTTCGGGAGAAATTATATCCACAATCCATTATAGTGAAGCATATCAACTATTAATTATTGGATATGAAAATGGATTAATAGAGATTGTCTTTGATTCTGATGATAATGTTTTATCTGTTGTAGATATATTAGATAAACCCACAATTTCACCAGATTTAAAAACAATAAATCATTTTAATGAATACAATGGTCTTATTTACATTTCTACAAATTACGGTATTTCAGTCTATGATTTAGAACGATTAGAGTTTGGAGACACTTATTTTATTGGGAGTTTTGGAAGCCAAATAGCAGTTAGACAAACAACAATTTTTCAAGATTATATTTATGCCGCTTGTTATGACGCCAATGGCGTTAAAAAAGCATTGTCTACGAGTAATAACCTAATAGACTATCAACAGTGGCAGACGGTGATTGGAGGTAATTGGAGTGGAATTGAGGCTGTAAATGACAGACTATATGGGGTCAGAGGCAATAGAAATATTTATAGCATAGTTAATGATGTGTTTACATCGTTATTTAATTACAGCGCACCGCCATTAGATGTTAGAGGAGTAAACGATTATCTAATAGTAACCACAGTAGACAATGTATTTATTTATGACTCTAATTTCAATTTACTTTCTCAAGCATCTGTTACTTCTGAATTTCAGACAAGTTTCACGTCGGCAACCATAGATACTGAATATATTTATATTGGGACCGAAACTTTTGGCGTATTAAGAACACCTATCAACAATCCAACTTCGTTTGAAGAGATTCATCCACAAGGACCTTTATTAAATTACCCATTTTCAATTGAAGCGCAAAATAGCAATGTTTGGGTCTCTTTTGGAGAATATGATCTGTTTTTCAATCCTTATCC
>JARRKS010000131.1:0-9702 GCA_037387865.1 Flavobacteriaceae bacterium | reverse complement strand
GAAGAATTTACTAATGTTGAGTTTTTAAAAAAGCTCACATTACAAACGCGTAAAAGTTCGCAATTAAAAAAATGGCTCACACTATTAACTAGATTGCTACTGCTGGCAGCAATAATCATAGCATTTGCACAACCTTATAAATCTAAATCAGAACATTATACAGCCAAAAACCAAACCGTAATATTTCTAGATAATTCTTTTAGCATGCAAGCCAAAGGTTCGGCAGGAGGGCTTTTAAAGAGAGCTGTTCAGGATATTATCAATGCCATAGATGAAGACGAAGACATCTCGATCATCACAAACAATGCAACCTATAAGAATACCACAATAAAAGCCATAAAGAACGATTTGCTACAACTGGAATATTCGCCTAATCAATTAACGTATAATTCGGCTTTACTTAAAGCAAAACAATTGCTAAAAACCAACGATAATGGTTTGAAAAGTATTGTGTTTATTTCAGACTTTCAACAACAAAATGAAGCGTTCAGGATAGAAAACGATTCAGTTATCAATTACCAACTTGTTAAGTTAAGTCCTGTAAACACGAATAATATTTATATTGATAGCATTTATGTTTCAAAAAACACACCTAGTAATTTTGAAGTTATAGTAGATTTAAAAAATAGCGGAAACAGTATTGATAATCTACCTATTTCCCTTTTCGATGGTCAAAACCTCCTTGCCAAAACTTCTGTGAATCTTGATAAAGAATTTAGTACCAATTTCCTACTTCCTTTAAATACAGCATTAGAAGGAAGGATTTCTGTTGACGATACAAGTCTTCAGTTTGATAATGAATTGTTCTTTAGTGTTAATCCTATTGATAAAATTAATGTTCTTGCTGTATCAGCATCAAATGATAGTTTTTTAAATAACATTTTCACAGATGATGAATTTAATTATACATCAACATCTTTAGAGCAATTAAATTATAATCTTATTGATAGTCAGAATTTGATTGTTTTGAATGAGATCAATAATATACCAACCTCCTTGTCTTCTGTTTTAAAATCATTTACTAGCAATGGAGGTTTTGTAGTTGTTATTCCTTCAGAAGAAAGTAATTTACAATCATACAACAACTTTCTTCTAGATTACAGCAGTAGTGGTTTGCAAGAACAAATAAAGATTGAAAAAAGAATAACAACCATAAATTATTCACATCCATTGTATAGCAATGGTGTTTTTGAAAAACAAATAAGCAATTTTCAATATCCAAAAGTGAATAGTTTTTATGGTTTAAATACAGGCAATTTATCTCATGTTTTACAATATGAAGATGGTAATCCATTTTTAGCACAAACGTCTAATGTATTTATTTTTACATCAGCGTTGAATGATAAAAATTCTAATTTTAAAAATTCGCCATTAATAGTTCCAACACTTTACAATATTGGAAGATTAAGTTTAAAAACTCCAAAACTATATTACACTATTGGAGTTGAAAACACGTACGATGTTAATGTGCAACTGCAACAAGATCATATTTTATCTTTGGCTTCAGAAACCGAAAGTATTATTCCGCAGCAACAGTATTTCAACAACAAAATAGCAATAACCACGACTGAAATACCTGATAAATCTGGCATATATACTGTTTACAATAAAGACGATGCTTTAATGCATGTAAGCTATAATTACAATAGAGAAGAAAGTAAATTAGTTTACGAAAATTTAGCTGTCGAAAATAATAATGTAACCATAAGTAATTCTATAACCAATGTTTTTGACACATTAAAAAGTGACCATAAAGTTAACGAGCTATGGAAATGGTTTGTTATTTTTGCATTGCTTTTCTTAATTGTTGAGATGCTTATATTAAAATACTTGAAATGAATCTACTCATAAAATCTGCTACCATTATAGATCCTAAAAGTGATTTTCATAATACTCAACAAGATATTTTAATAGAGAATGGTATTTTTTCTAAAATTGCAAAGTCAATTAAAAACCCAAACAATTATCGTGAAATCAATTTAGAGAATTTACATATTTCTCAAGGTTGGTTTGATAGTAGTGTTTGTTTTGGTGAACCAGGATTTGAAGAACGCGAAACTATTGAAAATGGTTTAAAAACAGCTTCAAAATCAGGATTTACAGCAGTAGCAATGAACCCAAACACCAATCCTGTTATTGATACCAATGCTGATATAGCTTTCTTAACATCCAAATCTGAAAAAAGTGCAACAACTTTAGTGCCTGTAGGAGCTTTAACAAAGGAAAGTAATGGTGAAGCATTGGCAGAGCTTTATGATATGAAAAATGCAGGAGCTTCAGCATTCTATGATTATAAAAAATCAATCTCTAATCCTAATCTTCTAAAAATAGCTTTACAATATGCTAGCAGTTTTGATGGATTAATCTGTTCTTTTGCCCAAGAGAACAAAATAGCCGGTCAAGGCGTAATGAATGAAGATGTAACAAGCACTTCTTTAGGCTTAAAAGGAAATCCTGCTTTAGCAGAAGAACTGCAAATTGCTAGAGATTTGTTTATTCTTGAATACACGCAAGGTAAACTCCATATTCCAACAATTTCAACTGCAAAGTCTGTTGAACTTATAAGAAAGGCCAATCAAAAATAATTAGATGTTACATGTAGTGTGGCTATCCATAATTTATGGTTTTCTGATAATGATCTAAAGGATTTTAACACCAACTTTAAAGTATTGCCTCCATTAAGAACTCAAGAAGACTTAAATGCTTTAAGAGAAGGACTAAATGATGGAACCATAGATATGGTAACCAGTGACCACAATCCGTTAGATGTTGAAAAAAAGAAAATTGAATTTGACCACGCAGATTATGGAACTATTGGACTAGAAAGTGCTTTTGGAGTTTTAAATTCTATATTTACAGTAAAAAAAGTTGTCAGTTTATTAACTCGTGGTAAAGAACGTTTTGGTTTAGATAACACATCAATAAATTTAGGAAACAAAGTAAATGTCACGTTATTCAATCCTTCAATGAAATATGTTTTTTCGGAAGAAAATATAACATCTAAATCAAAAAACTCCATATTTGAAAATATTCCTTTAAAAGGAAAAGTATATGGAATCTTATCAAATAATAAAGTGGTAATAAATTAATTTCTTATGACTGAAGAAGATATAAATAATGGAAAAACAATAGCTATTATAAGTTATTTAACCATCATCGGAACTTTGATCGCTTATTTTATGAATGTAGAGAAAAAGAATACTTTTGCTGGTTTTCATCTACGTCAAGCTCTTGGACTATGGCTGACTTATGCTGCAATAGGTTTAATAGTTAGTCAATTTGATAGTTGGTTAGCGTCTATTGGTTTTTATATATTCTTTGCTGTTCTTTTTATTTATGGTTTTGGAAATGCAATTTCAGGAAAAGCTCCTGTTTTAATCATGCTTCATGGCTATGGTAGTGATGAAAATGACTTGTTTTCATTTGCAAACGAATTACCCAAAGAACTATTTATTATCTCAGCCAAAGCCCCATATAGCATGATGCCTTTTGGAAACGCATGGTATGCCATAAATTTTGATGCAGAAAAGGGCAAATGGAATGATAATGAACAGGCAATAAAATCGAGAGATTTAGTTGCAAACTTTATTGATGAAGTCGTTGAAGCCTATCCTGTTGATAAAGACAATGTAACACTTTTAGGCTTTAGTCAAGGTACAATTTTAAGTTATGCTGTTGCCCTAACTTATCCTGAAAAAGTAAAAAATATTATTGCATTAAGTGGTTATATACATCAAGACATTTTACCAAAAAATTTAAACAGTAAAGATTTTTCAAATCTAGATTTTTATTGCTCTCATGGTAGTGTAGATCAAGTTATTCCAGTAGAATGGGCTCGTAAAAATGCGCCTTTTTTAAAATCATTACATATTAAACACCAATATTCAGAATTTCCTGTTGGTCATGGTGTTGCACCTCAAAATTTTTATGAGTTTAAAGATTGGTTAGTAAAACGTATTTGATTTGATCAATTGAAAAAGCCAGCTAAACAACTGGCTTTTTATTTACACTATTTATTATTAAACACTTGCATTGACAACCAATCTAAATCCTTCTCCATGAATGTTTAGTATTTCTACTTTTTCATCAGGTTTTAAGTATTTACGTAATTTGGCAATATAGACATCCATACTTCTAGAAGTGAAATAATTATCGTCTCTCCAAATTTTTGTAAGTGCCAACTCTCGAGGCATTAGGTCATTTTCATGTAAAGCCAATAAACGCAATAATTCACACTCTTTAGGAGATAATTTTATTGGATCACCACCTCTAAAACGTAAAAAACGTAGTTTAGAATTCAAATGAAAATCTCCAATTGTAAATTCAAACTGCTTACTATCAGCTATTGTATCTGAAGCTTTTCTTGCAATAATGGCTTTAATTTTCATTAAAAGCACCTCGCTATCAAAAGGTTTATTTAAATAATCGTCTGCTCCCACTTTATAACCCTTTAAAACATCTTCTTTCATTGCTTTAGCGGTTAAGAAAATAATTGGAACATCAGAGTTCTTCTCTCTTATTTCTTTGGCCAATGTAAAACCGTCTTTATAAGGCATCATGACATCAAGTATGCAAAGATCGAAATCATCTTTTTTGAATTTTTCGAAACCTTCCATCCCATTTTTGGCATGAACAACATCATAGTCATTCATCATAAGATAGTCTTTAAGAACAGTTCCAAAATTTGGGTCGTCTTCTACTAATAAAATTTTCTTGTTTTGTTCGTCCATAATTTATGATATTAACGGAAGTTTAATAATAAAAGTACTTCCTTTTCCTTTTTCGCTTTCTACTGAAATATGACCTTGATGGTCATCTACTATTCGTTTTACATATGCCAAACCTAATCCATGGCCTTTAACATTATGTATATTTCCTGTGTGTTCTCTATAAAATTTTTCGAACACCCTTTTTTGGGCAGCTTTACTCATTCCGCTGCCATGATCTTTAATTTTTAACAAGATGTTGGTTCCGACATTTTCAGTAAAAACCTCGATCTGTGGTTCTTCTGGCGAATACTTTATTGCATTATCCAGAATGTTAACAATGACATTAGTAAAATGGGACTCGTTTGCAAGAACCGAGGTTTTGTCAGCATCCAATTGAGTTTTTATATACCCATTTTTATTTTCAACTATTAATTCTACATGAGTTATAGCATCTAATATTAAGTCGTTCAAATTAACCCTATCCTTACTAATGTTTAGTTCGTTTTTCTCTAGTTTAGATATTCTTAATACGTTTTCTACCTGTGCATGCATGCGTTTATTCTCATCTCTAATCATATTAAGGTAGCGTTTCACCCTTTCTTTATCGTCAATGACTTTTGGATTCTTTATTGAATCTAAAGCCAAGTTGATAGTTGCTATTGGTGTTTTGAACTCATGTGTCATATTATTGATGAAATCTGTTTTTATTTCAGAAATCTTTCGTTGTTTTATCAATTGATACAAGGCACTTGTATAAGCAATAATAATTATGAGCGTAAAAATGACTGATAATAATGTCATGCCAATTATAGATGACAAAATAAATTTATTCCGTTCTGGAAAATTCACTAACAGATTATAATTACTTATATTATTTTCATTATAAAATATTGGTACACTGTACGTTGAAGCCTTTTGAAGCTCAAAGCCGTCACTTTGTACTTTGGTTGCCAAATCATTTGCATAAATGGCAAATTCATAATCAATATCTATATCTACTTGACGAAGTTTTCTAAATAATAGTTCTTCTATTTCATCTTTAGAAACTCTTTTATGTATTGGTGTTCTATAAGCAATATCTTTATATGTTGTTTCAAAAACAATCTCATCACTTCTAGAAATTTTCTCTGTTAATAAAAGCCTTTCTTCTGGACTAAAACTAGAGTTGTTTTCAATATCAGAACTCTTAAAAATTTTAGTTTCACGTTCGTTAAGTATTCGTTTTATATTAATACTATCTAAACCTATGTCAAAGAGCGACGACGATAATTTATAGTTTTCCTCTAAAATACCGTTTCTGTAAATGAGCGTTTCGTTTGAATCTTGATCATCTTGAACAATGTATAAATTCTTAATTGCTGTGGTGTCTACTTTGACACCTCTTGCCATTAACTCTTGAAATTTATAAACGTATTCTGTATATTCTCTTTCCTCAATATCGCTTGAAACATCTATTAATATACGCTTAACGTTATATGTAAATTGTTCTTCTTTGTTTTCTACCGAATTATTAATATAATACGCTTGAACAAATATGATGCCTATAAGTGACAAACTCATTAATAGCACCAATAGGATGAATATTCTTTTGCTCATCAATCAAAATTAACATTTTAACATTTAGTTGTCTTAGCATTTAACCTTACATTAACAAAAATGTTAAAATTTTCGTTTTTTAACACACTTTAGAAGGACTTTATGTATGGTTTCCACTTGATTGTAAGTGTTTTCCAGAGTAGTATTTGTAATCACAAAATCTGAATGTTTTATTTTTTCTTCGTCACTTAATTGATTGCTCATTATAGCTTCAATTTTTTCTTTGGTAGTGTTATCTCGATCTAACAACCTACTTATTCTTATCTCTTTTGGAGCTGTGACCAAAATGATGAAGTCGCACTGCTCTTGCAAATTATTTTCAAATAAAATAGCAGATTCTTTAATAACGTATGGAGACGTTTGCTTATTTAACCATCGTTCAAAATGTCTTCTAACTTTTGGATGTACAATGGCATTCATCTTCTGTAGAAGTTCTTGATTATTAAATATTTTTTGAGCAATAAAAGGTTTATTTAACTCATCATTTAGATATACTTTTTCTCCAAAAAGCCCGATAAGCTTACGTTTGATTATTTTTGAAGTTCTCATTAAGCTCTTGGCTTCTACATCAGCAATATAAATAGGAATCCCTAAAGTTTTAAACCTTTCTGCAACCGTAGTTTTACCACTTCCTATACCACCTGTGAGACCTACAACTATCATTCTATAATTATAAATTCTATTCTATTTTGAGCTATCCTAGTGGATTTAACTATCTCTGGTTTTTTTGTTAATTCTGGTGTTAAATATTGATGCTCACTATCTACTTTACTATAATCACATTCTACAATAAAATCTTTTGCTGTTATCGAATCAAAATCACTCAATCCAGTATAGTAAAACACGTCTATTTCTTTTGGATAATATTTTAAAGAAATACTATCTGGTGCATTCTTTATCGTTACTGGAATCTTGAGTTCTCCTTCTGTAAATTTTTCGACTGTTCCAGATAATGTAATTCTATCTACTGAAAATTTAATATCTGCAATACTATCTGGCAGCTTTAATTTAACAATTCTTGAAATATTAGATTTTATGTTTTTAAGAATAACCTCTTCAGTTGAAACATTTTTTATTTTAGAAACTATATTATTTGGTCCAATAATCTTTATAGAGTCCGGACTCAAATCAAAAGAATCTCTTAAATCATAACCAGGACTAAATTGAATATCAGATTTTAAAGTTACAGGGACTTTTGCAACCAAATTCTTATCGTATTTAAAACGTAGGGTATCTGGATTAATATTTATAATTTCAATTTGTTTATCAAATTGCGCGTTCAATTCTGAAAAGCCTTTGTCTTTGCTCCAAAAATATATAGAATCATTCTTATAAATGTTTGAGCTAAAATCTATAGAAAGCTTTGGTTTTGTTAAATAATACTGAAGAAGATTAAATCCAAATGTTTTAATAGTTACTTTTTGAGAGTTTCGCTAAAATTAAAATGGCAAACGAAAAGAACAAAAAGAGTAGAAATACATTGAGTTTTCCGCTTTTAAATAGTGATGTTATTTTAGCTTTAATAGGACTCATTTATACTTAAAAAATAATTTAGAAAACCGTTTTTCTGGGTCTTTATTCAACAATCCAACAAAAAGAGTTGATTTTAAAAATCCATAACCATAACCAAAAAATTGAATTATAACTGCTAATACTGACAACAATGCAACTATTATATTCTTATTTGAAATTAATGAAATAATAAAAATGATCACAAAATAAAATGCAAAAGCAAGAATAAACCATTTATAATTCAAAAAATATAAAACAAAAGAGGCTGCTAACGCTAAAATAAACAAGCTCGGAAACCAATAGGTGATTCTTTTAGTTTCTGGATGCCATTTGTTTAATATACCTCTTGCTAAACCAAATCTATAAACTTGATTATAAAATTTTGACCATGAAATCCGTCGTTTATGAAAAACGAACGCATCTGAAATGAGCTTGGATTTATATCCTAATTTTTTTAACCTAATAGACAAATCTGGGTCTTCGCCAGGATGAATTCTCCCAAAACCTCCAGAAGCTTCAAAAGCAGTTTTTGAAATTCCCATATTAAAGCTTCTTGGCTGAAATTCACCAACACGTTGGTTTCTTCCTCGTATACCTCCAGTACTTATAAAAGATGTCATGGTAAAATTTATAGCCTTTTGTATATTAGTAAATGAACTGTGTGCTGCATCCGGTCCACCAAAACAATTCACAAACTTTGTATTTAAACTTAAAATAACATTGTTTAAATATTCTTTTGGAAGAATACAGTCAGAATCTAAAATAATAAAATAAGTGCCTTTAGCTTTTTGCATTCCATAATTTCTAGAATCTCCTGGACCAGTATTAGGTTTAAAATAATACGATACATTCAGTGTGTCTGTAAAGCTTTCAATTATTTCTTTTGAAGATATTGTAGAACCATCTTCAACAATTACTATTTCAAATGATTTTTCAGAGTCTAAACCAACAAAACTCTCAAGAAGTTCGTTAACCTCTTCAGGTCTATTATAAACTGGAATGATAAATGAAAAATCTTCAGCTTTCATACATTACAAATGTAATTAAACAAAACACAAAAGCCACTTGTAAAAGTGGCTTCTTATTTTCTAAAACCAAAATAATTATTTCATAAAAGCTTCCATAACTTCATTACTAACACCCATATTACTAAAACCTCCATCATTGAATAAGTTCTGTAATGTAACACGTTTTGTTAAATCACTAAATAGAGTCACAGTATAATTAGCACAGTCTAAAGCAGTTGCATTACCTAAAGGTGACATTTTATCTGCATACGCAATAAAACCATCAAAACCTTTAACACCTTGACCTGCCGTAGTAGGTGTAGGTGATTGTGAAATAGTATTTACACGAACCTTTTTATCTTTTCCGAAGAAATACCCAAAACTACGAGCAATACTTTCAAGATAAGCTTTATTGTCTGCCATGTCATTATAATCAGGAAAAACGCGTTGTGCAGCCATATAGGTTAAAGCAACAATACTTCCCCATTCATTCATAGCCTCTTTTTTATAAAGTGTTTGCATAACTTTATGAAAAGACATAGCAGATACATCTGTTCCTTTTTGTGTCCAGTCGTAATTTTGGTCTGTGTATGCTCTTCCTTTTCTTACGTTTACAGACATTCCTATGGAGTGCAATACAAAATCCAGTTTGCCTCCAAGAATTTCCATTGATTTTTCAACAAGGTTTTCCAGATCTTCAATAGAAGTTGCATCAGCAGGAATAATTTGTGACCCAGTTTTTTCAGCAAGTTCATTAATTTGTCCCATTCTCATAGCAATTGGAGCATTTGATAGTACAAATTCTCCGCCTTCTTCATGAACTCTTTCGGCAGTTTTCCAAGCAATAGAATTAGCATCTAAAGCTCCGAAAATGATTC
>JARRKS010000130.1:0-4391 GCA_037387865.1 Flavobacteriaceae bacterium | reverse complement strand
TTAAGTGATATAGATTCATGGATTTTTCCTCCAGCTAATATTTCAATATTCCCTAATGGATCAAACAAGATTGAAGATATAGTTTCAGTACAATTGAATGAACCGAAAGAACCCAGTTCAACCGAAATGAAAAATATAAACATAGTAATAAACAAAGAAGTAAACTCACTGCGTCTTGAAATATCAAATTTGCAATCCATTCCTAAATGGCATGAAGGCTCTGGAAGCAAAGCATGGTTATTTATGGACGAGTGGATTTTTAACTGATGAAGAATATTTTAAAAAAATTTAGTGTTGCTATTTTACTACTATTTGCATTGTTGATCATAGCAATTGCAAAGGTTAGTAATTTAGATGAGACACCTAGAGTTGTTCTAACATTAGGTAGATTTCATTTACTATTGTTGCATTTGCCTATTGGGGCACTGCTAATTACTTTCTTTTTAGATATTATTGGTAGAATAAAGAAAAATTATCCGTCACAAATCATTAGATATGCGCTTGGTTTTACAGTTTTCTTTGCCATATTAACGTGCATATTAGGATACTTGTTGTCACTTCAAGGAGGTTATGGCGAGCGTGTTTTAAATATACATTTTTGGACTGCTGTTGTAACTGCGATTTTAGCCTGTATATTATTTATTTTGTCCTTAATGACTTCAAAAAAGGTAAAAAGAATGGTTTTTCCTATTTTCGTTTTAACAATAATAAGTATATGTATTACAGGTCATTATGGAAGTGTATTAACACATGGTGAAAATTTTTTAACAGAGTATATAAATATTCCAGAAAAATTAGAGACTATAGAAGTTGTTGACAGCCTTAAACTATATGAAAATGTAATAGCAAAAGTTTTAGATAACAAGTGTATTCAATGTCATAATGCTACCAAAACTAAAGGTGACTTGTCCTTGATTTCAAAACAAACTATTTTAAAAGGAGGTGAAAGTGGAGAAGCTATAATTATTGGAAATGCGAATGAGAGCCTTTTGTATAATCAATTATTTTTGCCCGAATCAGACAAAAAGCATATGCCCCCTAAAGGTAAACCTCAATTAACAACAAATGAAAAACTACTTATCAAGCATTGGATTGATGGAGGAGCTGATTTTGAAGGTTATGTAGGGAATCTTTCAAAAAACGATACACTAAATGATATTTTAAAGGAATATTTAGTATTTAATAAAACACCAATTGTAAAAGCATCTGTAAGCAGTATCAATCAAGTTCGTGAGGTTGGTTTTATGGTTAAAGAAATGGGTGTTGGAGCTCCAGAATTAAGTTTAAAATATATCCAAAAAGACATTGAAAAAAATGTAGTCAAAAAGCTTTCTAAATTAAAAGATCAAATTGTAGAACTCGATTTAAGTAACACCAATTTGACTGATAAAATGACAAGTACGATAAGTAAACTTGAAAATTTGAAATTGTTAAGATTGGATAACACAAATATATCTGATAAAACACTTCAACATATCAGTAATTTAAAGCATCTTGAAACACTCAATTTATTTAATACTTCCGTAACAGACAATGGTCTGGAAACGATGCTGGAATCTATAAAACCACAACACATTTATTGCTGGAAATCTAATGTTGGTAAGGAAACCGCATTAAGACTTCAAAAAACATATAACATTGAAATCCATAATGGAATACGCAGTGATTTTGTTGAAGAGACTAAATTAAAATTGCCTAATGTTACTCCAGAAAATACGTTTTTTATAGATTCAATTCGTTTAAATTTCTCTTCTAATCTAAAAAATGCCGAATTGCGTTATACACTAAATGGAGAAACTCCAGATTCAAGTAGTGTGCTTTATTCTGAAGGTATTAAAATAACGAAAAACACCAATTTAAAGATCAAGGCATTTAAAAAAGGATGGTTACCTAGCGATGTTTTAGAACGCGATTATTTTAAGATAAAACATCAAGTAACAAATTATACTATAAAAAATAAACCAGATCCAAGATATCCTAATGCTAATAAGTTATTCGATTTGCAAGAAGGCAGTGTCGCATTTAGAGATGGAAAGTGGACAGGTTATCTTGGCTATGATTTAGATACTACCATAGATTTGGGGTCAGAAAAAGAAGTGAATAATATTTCTATTAATTGTCTTGAAAATGTTGGAAATTGGATCATGTTTCCAACCAAGATGATTGTATATGCTTCATCAAATGAAAAGACAAACTTTAAAAAAGTTGGTGAATTGATAATGAATGAAGATCCAAAAAATAATACTGAATCTAACATAAAAAGATTTACAATAAAAATAAATAATACAAAAGCACAATTTCTTAAAATAATAATTAAAAACCCAGGAGTTTTGCCTGCTTGGCATGAAGGTGCAGGTAACGCTTCTTGGGTTTTTATAGATGAAATATTTTTATGGTAACAAAAACAAAAATCAATTTAATAGTAGCACTAATTTTTTGTATTTTATTGAATGGAATCCATTATGGTCAAAATCAAGAACTATCAAAAGATGAACGTTTAGAATGGTTCCAAGATGTCAAACTAGGAATTTTTATTCATTGGGGAATTTATGCCGTTAATGGTATTGATGAGTCTTGGTCTTTTCACAATGGGTATATTTCTTATGCAGATTATATGAACCAATTGGATGGATTTACTGCGGAAAATTATAACCCTAAAGATTGGGTAAAGCTCATTTCTGAAAGCGGAGCAAGATACACTGTTATTACTACAAAACATCATGACGGTGTAGCACTTTGGAATACAAAACTTTCCGATCTAAATGTTAAAGACAAAACTCCAGCTAAAAAAGATGTTCTTACACCTTTTGTTGAAACTGCTCGTGAAGAAGGTTTAAAAGTTGGATTATACTATTCTTTACTGGATTGGTCACATCCAGATTACCCTAATTTTTTAAGGGACAAAAAGCGATATACTGAAGACCGCAAACGTTGGGCGGCATTTACAAAATTTAATTTTGGTCAAATTAAAGAGCTAACAAAATACAATCCAGATTTATACTGGTTTGATGGTGATTGGGAACAGCCTGCTGAAAAATGGAAAGCCAAAGAAATTAGAGAATTGTTGTTAAAACAAACACCAACTACCATAATCAATTCTAGACTTCAAGGGTATGGTGATTATGCAACACCCGAACAAGGAGTTCCAATCACTAGACCAAATAGCAATTATTGGGAACTTTGTATGACCATGAATGATTCTTGGGGATTTCAGCACAACGATACAAATTATAAATCTGTAAATCAACTCATCCGTATTTTGGTAGACTGTATTAGTATGGGTGGAAATTTACTTTTAGATATTGGTCCTAAAGCAGATGGAACAATTCCTGAAGAACAAATTGCTATTTTAAAAGGGATTGGTAGGTGGACAAACAAACACAAAAGTGCTATCTACGGAACAAGAGCGGGTATTCCTTTTGGGCATTTTAATGGGTACACCGCTTTATCTAAAGATAAAACTATTTTATACCTCTATGTGGATAATAAACCCAATGGACCGTTACTGATAAAAGGTTTAAAAAACAAAGTTAATCGAGCTTGGGTAGTAGGAAATGGTACTAAATTATCTACCAAAGTAATGAGCAAATTATATTGGAGTGATGTGCCAGGTTTATTGTATATAGATTTACCAGAAGTAGTACAAGACAAAGACGTTACAGTGATTGCGATTCAGTTGGATGGAGAAATTGATTTATACAGAGAGAAAGGTCAGGTTATTGAGAGTAATTAATATTATAGTTTAATGAAGATATATAAATTTTTAGCGGTTTACTTATTGATTTCAATGCATTCGTGTAAAGAAAACATAAAGGATATTAAAGTAGAAAATGAAGCGCAACAAACTAATTTAACAGATTTTGTAAATCCATTAATGGGTACAGATTCTAATTATAGTCTATCAAATGGAAATACTTATCCAGCTATAGCAACACCTTGGGGTATGAATTTTTGGACACCTATGACTTCAAAAATGGGAGATGGTTGGACCTATAAGTATGGAGACAATAAAATAAGAGGAATCAAGCAGACACATCAGCCTAGTCCATGGATTAACGATTATGCAGCCTTTTCTTTAATGGCTGTTACAGGCAAATTAAAATTTCAAGAGGATGAACGCGAATCTTGGTTTTCACATAAGGCAGAAACCGTTAAACCTTATTATTATTCAGTCTATTTGGCAGACTATGATGTAATCGCAGAGGTAACACCTACAGAAAGGGCATCACAGTTTAAGTTCACCTTTCCAGAATCTAATGAATCATACATACTTCTGGATGCGTTTTTTAAAGGTTCCATGGTTAAAATTATACCTGAAGAACGAAAAATTATAGGCTATTGTAGGAATAATAGTGGAGGAGTTCCAGAGAATTTCCATAATTATTTTGTAG
>JARRKS010000129.1:0-4399 GCA_037387865.1 Flavobacteriaceae bacterium | reverse complement strand
AAGTGTTACCAATATTGCTGCCTTTGATTGGTATATTAATCCTGGTATATAAAATGCTAAAAATGCATAAGTATACATACTATTGCTTGTGTATTTAAAGATACCATGCTTTACTAATGGAAGTTTTCTTGCTTCAACATCAAAATGATCTAAACCTGCTGCTCTACTAGTTCCAAAATATCTAATTACAGAATAAAATGCATAAAATGCAATAAGGGAAACTACAATTATAATAAGATAATGAAGATAAGAATTTAAACTAAATGTGTTATTATTTGATATCGCCAAAAAAATCAATAAGACCATTCTACCAATAAAGAAAATAAAAAATATACCTTTATAAATTTGGAATGCATACTTTCCTAATAAATTACTTAATGTTTTGTAATACAATTCACTACGCCACATTATCAAAACATATACTTGATGTACTATTGGAATTAAAATTGCTGTAATAAACCAAGTTTTTGTACTTATATTCCAAAAACTTCCTGCCATTATTTGACTATCTAGATTAACAAGCGTTACGATTACAAAAATTAAAACTGATAGGGCTAAAAGGTGCCAAAGTTGTTTTTCTAAAAGTTTCATAATTTGTTAATGTTTTAAAATTTAGCTTATGAAAATCTCTCTATAAAGAAATTAATTTAAATCGCTTATCAAGATATCTTCAATTTACTAAAAATGCAATAACATCAACGTTTTATTCAAAAAGAAAATTAAGAGTACTAATGTTTCTAAAATCCTTGATAATATTTATCTTTAGGTTTTCTTTTATGTAATTTAATTCCAGAACTGTAGTTCAAACTAAATGCATACTTGAACAATTTAATTACCTTTATTAAGTTTTGATTCATAAGTTTTACCCTTGTATTAATTTAAATAATATATGAATAACAAAAAAGCTTCCACCCTTTCATCTCTTTTGGGTAAGGTTACAATCTTATTTTTATTTGCAGCTACAAGTGTTTTTTCTCAAACTGATAACGATTCTATTTCTAAATGCCCTGTTAAATCTTTGCCCGAACTTTTTAAAAAGAAGGATTCTGTACTTACTATAAAACGTAAACCTCAAAAAAATAGTTTTTTTCTCCTCGTTCCTGTTATTGGTTCTTCTCCAGCAACTGGTTTTTTGTACGGAGGAGTCGCACAATATACCTTTAAAGGAAAGCATGAAAATGACAAATATTCATCAGTTACCCTTGGTGTCACTTATACTACCTACGATCAATTACTCATTAATGTAAAGAACAATGTATTAATGAAGCGTAACAAAATATATTTCAGCGGTGACTGGAGGTATTATAAATTTTCACAAGATAATTTTGGACTGGGTTCAGATATTATCCCAAGAAAAGATAAAGACTTTGTTTTGGATGCTTTAGCAGAGCCTATGGATTATGATTATTTTAAATTCCATCAAACTGCATCATTTAGAATTAAAGGGAATTTTTATATAGGAGGTGGTATACATTTAGATGGTTATGCCAATATCGATGATAAACTTCTTGATGTTGATAATGATGTATTAACAGAGCATTATATTTACAATGTAGAACATGGGTTTAATACTGAAGAGTACTATGTAAATGGTTTTAGTCTAAATTTGTTATGGGACTCCAGAGATAATCAAGTTAATGCCAATCATGGAAGTTACGGTAACATCAATTTAAGAGTCAATCCCGCTTTAGGAAGGAATCAAGCAGCAAGTACCGTTTTGTTTGGGGAATTCAAACATTATATCCCTTTAAGTAAAACCAATCTTCAGCATGTACTTGCTTTTTGGGTTTACGGACAGTTTTTAACTCGTGGTGATTTACCATATTTAAACTTACCATCAATTGGATGGGATAAGACCAGTCGTGGTGGTAGAGGTTACACACAAGGTTTGATAAGAGGTCAAAATTTAGCATATTTCGAGACCGAATATCGTTTCCCTATTACTTGTAACCAATTAATAAGCGGTACGGTTTTTACCAATTTTACATCTGCTAGTGATTCAGATAGAAATATCAAGCTCCTGGAGTATATACAACCCGCTTTTGGTGTTGGAATACGAATCTTAATTGACAAATCGACTAGAACAAATTTAATTCTAAACCAAGCTTGGGGAAGACATTCAAACGCTTTTTACTTGAATGCTGGTGAAACGTTTTAATTAAATACACGTCCGTAATAATTTAAATCTACAACTCTACCTTTTATTGTTGCATAATCGTTTCTGATTATTCCTTCTAATTGAAATCCATTTTTTAAAGCCACTTGAATACTTCCAGTATTCTCTTCATTAGCACGACATAATAGCTTTTTGAAATGGTATTTTAAAACAATATGATAAACGACAAAACCTAAAGCTTTTGAAATAATACCTTGACCTTCATATTTTGAATCAATAAGATACCCTAATTCTGCTTTTGGCACACGCCAGTCAATATTTTTCACATCAATTAAGCCAATAAATTTATTCTTTTCTTTATTTAAGATGATATATGGAAAATAGGATTTTTGATTAATGCGATCTTCTGCTTCTTTTAAAAATACTTTAGTATCTTTTAATGTTTTATTTTTTGATAAAATTCCGGCAAAATAATCCTCAAGTCTATACCTATTGTTATTTATTAATTCAAAGAATAATTCAACTTCTTGTAAGTCTAAATCAATAATGCTAAAATTATCAAAATCTTTATTCATTAACCATATCTCTAGTTTGGAGTATCAAATTTAACAATAATTAGATAGCTTATTCATATCCTACATTTCAAATTTACTTGACCAAATTACTTTACATTTGCTTCATGCAAAATAAAGCCTCCTACGAGTTTGAATTTATAGCATTAATGGCGTCATTAATGTCTATTGTAGCCCTATCAATAGATGCTTTATTACCAGCTCTTCCTAATATTGCGTCTTCGCTAAATGTTACAAATGCGCATGATACACAGTTGCTTATCACCATGATCTTTTTAGGTCTTGGTTTTGGACAATTAATTTTTGGACCTCTATCTGATAGTTTTGGAAGAAAGCCTATTGTGTATATTGGTTTTACGCTATTTATCATCGCATCTATTATTTGTTTGACCACAAAAAGTCTTGATGTCATGATTTTAGGTAGGGTGTTACAAGGTGCTGGTCTAGCAGCTCCTAGAACATTAAGCATTTCTATGGTAAGAGATTGTTATAGTGGAGATTATATGGCAAAAATACTTTCTATTGTTGTTATGGTCTTTATATTAATTCCTGTTATTGCTCCAACTTTAGGGCAGTTTTTAATTACCTATTATAGTTGGGAATCTATTTTTTATGTCAATCTTGTTTTTGGATTAATAATAATGTTATGGTTTTGGAAACGACAACCGGAGACCTTACTAAAACAAAAACGAATACGATTTACAGGTAGTCTTTTTGTAAATGGAACCAAAGAGTTTTTTAGGCATAAAGATGCTGTTGCCTTTACAATAATTTCAGGATTTATCACAGGCTCTTTTATGGTTTATTTAAGCACTTCGCAACAAATCTTTCAGGAACAATACAATCTAGCAAATATGTTTCCTTATATTTTTGCGAGTTTGGCTATATCAGTTGGATTGGCGACATTTTTAAATAGTAGATATGTAGTTAAATATGGTATGTGGCGTATTGCTTTTTCAGCTGCTATTGCTTATTTTTTAATATCAATTTTGTATGTTATTTTATTCTGGTCAGGCAATAATCCCAGTGTAACTGTTGTGCTTATTTTCTTTGCAATGCAGTTTTTTGCTATTGGTTTTCTCTTTGGAAATCTTCGGTCTTTAGCTATGCAGCCACTTGGCCATATTGCAGGAATAGGTGCTGCAATAAATGGTTTTATATCCACGGTTATGGCTGTTCCGATAGCTAATTATATTGGCTCCTTTGTAAAGGACTCGGTGTTACCCTTATTTATTGGGTTTTCTGTTTTTGGCTTTTTATCGTTGCTAGTTTTTATTCGACTCAAAGTTGCTAAAGTTATACAACCCTCTAGCTATTCAAGTTCATAAAATAAAAACCCATAAATAAAAGATTTTTCCTCTATATAACTATTATTATTATCAGCACCATAATGACCAGTTTTTTCTTGAGTCCACAATAATATTGGATTTATTTGTGATGGATTATTTTGTAATTTAGCAGCAAATTTATAGGAATGTAGAGGAGGCACTCTATTATCGTGGTCACCTGTAATTAGAAGAATAGATGGATAGTTAATAGTATTATCGACATTATGATATGGTGAATAGGAATACAAATTTTGAAATTGAGTACTTTCTTTAACCGTCCCATATTCTTTCAGATTTGTGTTTGTTGAACCAACTGTAAAGTTTTCGGCACGCAGCATATCTAAAACACCAACATCAATAACAACACTCCTATATAAATCAGG
>JARRKS010000128.1:0-7529 GCA_037387865.1 Flavobacteriaceae bacterium | reverse complement strand
CACCACTTGTTCTCTGGTCCAACCTTTTGCATGTATTCCAGTATCTACAACCAATCTGCAAGCTCGCCACATTTCATAAGTTAATTTACCAAACTGCTCGTATGGCGTTGTATACATTCCCATCTCATCTGCCAAAAACTCTGAATATAAGCCCCAACCTTCACCATAAGCAGATAAGTATAAGTCCTTTCTAAACTGTGGAATACTATCACCAAGCTCATTGTTTAAACTTATTTGTAAATGATGTCCCGGAACTGCCTCATGAACTGTTAAAGATGGCAAAGTATATAATGTTCTACTTGGCAAATCATAAGTGTTTACCCAATAATAACCAGGATCAGTACTGTTTGATTCTGTATCAATATATCGACCGCCAGTATATTTTGGCGCAATTGCATCTGGCACTGGTGCAACTCCATAGGGTTTTCTTGGTAATGTTTTAAAGTATCTTGGAAGTTGCTCGTCAGCTCGTTTTGCCATATCCCTAGCAATCATTAACAATTCTCTTGGCGATTTGGCATAAAATTGTTCGTCTGTTCTTAAAAATTGAAGAAAATCGGAAAAGCTTCCTTTAAAATTTAAGTTAACTATAATCTTTTCCATTTCGGCCTTAATTCGAGCAACTTCCTTCAACCCAATTTGATGAATATCTTCTGCTGTATACTGCTTACTTGTCGTATAGTAATTAATTCTGTTCTGATAATATTCCTCTCCATTGGTTAAGGTAGAAGCACCTAAACTTTTCCTAGTTCTTGGAAGGTATTCGGTTTCAAAAAAAGTTTTAATTTTTTTGAATTGGGGTACAACATTTGTTTCAATAGCTTTTTTTGCAACTGTTAAAACCGAATCTTTTTGAGATTCAGTTAAATCTGATGGTAAATCTCTAAAAGGAGAATAATAATAACTGTCTTCAAAATCGTCCACAATATGATCATTATATGAAGTTTCATATCCTTTGAAAATTACACGAGGCTGAATAATGCCTTTTGCTAAACCTTCACGCAAAACAGCTATGTGTTGATCAACAAATTCTGGAATTGCATTAAGTTTTTTGAGATACTCTTTTACCTGTTTATAATTGGCTAAAGGCCTTACTTCATAAGGTAAATTATTGTGAAAACCGGCATCAGAGAGTAATGGATTTAAATAAGCTTCAAACTCATAGTAATCGATATTGTCCTGTAATATAAATTTTAAAAGCTCAAGTGAAATTTGTTCAGTTTCATTCAATGCACTAATGTCAATTTTTGATAGTTCGTCCAATTTTGACTTTGCAAATTCTGATTCGGCTTTATAGAACTCTTTTGTAAAAACTCCTAATGGATAAGCCTCTTCATCATAACCTTTATGATCCTGATAACTAGTAATTATTCTATCTAATTCTTCTGAAGAATTAAAGGTTTTTTCTTTATCACAAGAGAAAATTAAGAGGATTACAAAAATGTACAGGTATTTAAAATAGTTGAAGTTCATAGTTAAATTTTGCCTGTCGTTGTTTTTCCATTAATTAGCCTAGAAATCTGTAAAGGATTTTCATTTTTTAACTCATCTGGTAATAAACTATTAGGCCAATCTTGGTAGCTAAAAGGACGAACCCATCTTTTGATAGAATTAATTCCCACTGCAGTAAATCGACTATCAGTAGACGCAGGATAAGGACCTCCATGAACCATAGCTGGACAAACCTCAACACCAGTTGGTACACCATTATAAATGATACGTCCAACACGATTTTGGAGAGCATCAATAATATTTGAATATTCTTTTGCTTCCTCTTTTTCAGCTATAATAGTTCCAGTAAGTTGACCTTCTAGATTTGAAATAATTGATTCCAACTGATTCTCATCTTCACACTGAACAATCATAGAATATGGTCCAAAAACTTCTTGGTGCAAGCTTGTATTTTCTAAAAATGTACTTCCTTCAACTGTTGTAATAACCTGTCTCGCATAAGTATCTTGAACGTCTGCGTCATGAATTGCAACTACAGTTAATTCGGCTTGAGAAAGAGCCTTTGATTTATTGTTTTCGTAAGCACCTACAATATTAGGATGCAACATACAAGAAGGTTCTATTTTTACAATTTCTTGAGATAATTCATGGATAAAATTAGTAAGTGATTCTCCTTTTATTCCTAACAACAACCCTGGATTTGTACAAAATTGCCCTGTTCCTAGAGTAATAGATGAAGCGTAAGTATTAGCAAGACTTTTACTTCTATTTTTTAATGCCTCCGGAAGAATGACGACTGGATTGATACTTCCCATTTCTGCAAAAACTGGAATAGGTTCATCGCGTTGTGAAGCTAAATCGTATAATGCCCTACCGCCTCTTATACTACCTGTAAATCCAACTGCTTTTACACCTGGATGCTTGACCAGCTGAACACCAACGTCTATACCACTGCTATTTAAATTTGAAAATACACCATTTGGCATACCAGTTTTTTCAACAGCCTTAATAATTGCTGAAGCCACTAATTCTCCCGTTCCAGCGTGCATAGGGTGTGACTTTACTATCACCGGACATCCTGCTGCAAATGCTGCAGCCGAATCTCCTCCTGCTGTTGAATATGCGAGTGGAAAATTACTTGCCCCGAACACAACGATAGGTCCTAAAGGCACAAGCATTTTTCTTAAATCTGGTTTTGGTATTGGTTCTCTGTTAGGTTGGGCTGTATCTATAGCTGCTTCAACCCAAGAACCTTCTGAAACTAAATCTGCAAAACTTCTTAACTGAAAAACTGTTCTGCCGCGCTCACCTTTCGCTCTTCCTTCTGGTAATCCTGTTTCTGAACAATAGGTTTCTATCAATTCATCATCCAATGCTAAAATCTCATCTGCTATTGCATTTAGAAAATCTGCTTTTTGTTTTCCTGAAATTGTTCTAAAAGTTTTAAAAGCTTCTGAGGCCAATGCTACAGCTAAATCAATTTCTTCTGAAGAAGCTTCATTAAAAACATATTGGTTTTCAATATTTAGTTGTGGATTAAAAGTCTTAAATGTTTTTGTGCCATTTGCAGATAGGTTATTTCCTATGTAATTCTTTCCTGTGATCATTTCAAATTAAGTTTTTTTAAATGTGCTTCTAAATTTACTGGTTTAAAAACAATATTTGTAGAAACCGGATATTTATCTAATAAATTTTTAGGTCTTACTGGTCTTTTTTCAAAACCTCCACCACAATTTGGACAAACATGGTGTAAAACTGTTTCTACACAATGATTACAAAATGTACACTCGAAAGTACAAATCATAGCCTCATCAGAATGGTAAGGTAGTGGTTTATTGCAGTTTTCACATGTTGGTCTTATTTCGAGCATTACTTGAACTATACTAAAGCATTCAAATTTTTATAATCAGGCAAAACAGGTCTTGTTCTTAAAGCTGATTCTATAACATTCTTAACATGATTACGTTCCTTGCCATGTAAAGGTAATCTAGGCGCGCGAACATGTTCTGTCCCAATTCCAGTATAAGTTTCAGCCAATTTAATATTCTGTACTAATTTAGGGTTTATATCTAACTCTAACAATGGCAAAAACCAACGATAAATTTCTAAAGCCTCTTTAATTTTTCCAGCTTTTTGAAGTTCGTAAATGGCTACCGTTTCAGCAGGAAATGCACATACCAAGCCAGCAATCCAACCATTAGCACCCATTAACAAACTTTCTAGAGCTACAGTATCTACTCCAGTCATAATTTTTAATCGATTGCCAAATCGATTAATAATTCGAGTTACATTAGACACATCTCTAGTCGATTCTTTTACTGCCTCAATGTTATTACATTCTAAAAGTTCCTCAAACATATCTAGTGTAACTTCTATTTTGTAATCTATAGGGTTGTTATATATCATTATTGGTAATGTTGTACTATTAGCAACAGCTTTGAAATATTCAACCGTTTCTCTATCTCCAGCCTTATATCTCATTGGTGGTAACATCATCAATCCTTTTGCACCATCATCTTCGGCAATTTGGGCTGCTTCAATAGCACCTTTGGTAGATTGTTCTGCAATATTCATTAATACCGGAACATGTCCTTTTACAAGATTTACCGTGGTTCTTGTTAGAGTTCTTTTCTCATCTTGAGTTAATGTACTTGCTTCACCCAAAGTCCCACCAAGTACAATACCATGAACACCAGCATTAAGCTGTGCCTGAATGTTAGTTTCAAACATTTTTAGATCGAGAGTGTCTTGCTCTGTAAATTTAGTTGTTATCGCCGGCATCACGCCTTCCCATTTAAAGCTCATAATTTTATATTTTAAGTATTCAAAATTATCTATTTAAAATATAAATAATAGTAGTAATTTATTCAATATTGATATAATATTATCCTATTTTTGTAATATTAATATTTTTTTGAATATTATAGCATCATGAAAGTGCTTCCTTTTAAAATACCNNNNTGGCAAACATTTTTTTGAACTTGAAGAATTAAATACTTTATCAACCTTTTTTAAAAGATCTCAATTGGGATTTAAAGCCGTATCGTATAAAAAGTTAATATCTGAACTTTTCCTCAAATTAAAAACAGCAGCAAAATTTGAACGTTTTTTAATCTTGCTTCAACTATTAAAAGCTCTGTCTTCTTGTAGTTATAAAAACTTATCGTCTTATGTATACGACAGAAAATATTCGGAAATAGAGGGAAAACGAATGCAAAATGTATTTGAATATACGATGAGTCATTTTACTGAAGACATCACCTTAATTGAAATCTCGAACATTGCGAACATGACCAAAAACGCATTTTGTAAATATTTTAAAAAAAGAACCAACAAAACTTATATTACATTTTTAAATGAATTAAGAATTGAACATGCCAGTAAACTTCTTCTTACTGAAAATGATATGTCTGTTAAAGAAATAGCATCGAAATCAGGGTTTAATAATATTTCAAATTTCAATAGGATTTTTAAATCTCTAAAAAAAGAAGCACCTTTAATGTTCAGAAAAAATAATACTAGATAATGAAAAAAGAAATTATTATTGCTCTGTATATTATTTGTGCTTTAGTCACCATTTACGGATTAGTTACAGGAAAATTTTTGTTTTTACTTCTTATGATACCATTTGGTTTTGGGTTATTTAATAAAAAGAAAAACAATTCTTAATCAGGTTTTCTTTACAAACTTTGTAATGATTACAATATTTTGACCATCCACCTTACCTTCTATATATTCTGAATTTTCATGGTCTAAACGAATGTTTCTAACAGTAGTGCCTTGTTTTGCAACCATACTAGAACCTTTTACTTTTAAATCTTTAATCAACACAACAGAATCTCCAGCTTCTAATATGGCTCCGTTGGAGTCTCTATGAATAATTTTTTGTTCTTCATCTTCATGTTCTCCTGTAGCTCGAGCCAGAGACAAAGCTTCATCATCCAAATACATCATATCCAATAAATCTTTCGGCCAACCTTCATTACGTAATCTTTGAAGCATTCTCCAAGCCATTATTTGTACTGCAATATGCTCATTCCACATACTATCATTAAGACATCGCCAATGGTTAGGATCCATTTCTTTATTACCATCTATCTGATTCAAACATTTATTACAAACCAATAAACTATTATCAACATTTTGGTTTAATGATGGCGGAATTAAATATGTGCCCAATTGATCTGGTGAAGAACATAATTCACATGTATTATTGCTTCTATCTTGTAAGATTTGTAATATACTCATGTTATAAATTTTAATGTTGCGAAATTACAGTATTGAAAATAAAAAAGGATGCCAGATGGCATCCTTTTAAAATATTTTTAAGCTTTTGCTTATTTTGAAAGTTCAAGAACATGAGTGTAAATTGCATCTCCATGTACACCTGTATAATATTTCCCTGCCTTTTCTCCATAAGCTTTTCTAGCTTCTTCAGTATCCCAATGTGCTCTGAATAATTCGCCATTTCGATCAAACATTTTTTCCATATCACTCATAGATTCAAAGAAGAAAGCCTCTCCATATTCTGTTCTGTCAGCACCATATGCATGAGCAAAAGGAAAATATGCTTTTACATACTCATTTTTATGAATTACATTTTCTAAATACTCATCTCTTGTTTCTTTAAATTCTTCATTACTACCATCTTCTGGAAAAGCAAAATGATTTGTTCTCCAATAAAGTATCATATCTTTTGTTGGAGCTTCACTAAAATTTTTTGAGCCAGACATTACAGCATAAATCTCATCAGAATGTTCATTCGCATAATAAGCATTTCGCTTGTTAAAATATGCACTTCTTTCCTCACTATCAGGCCATGCTTCTCTCGCTAATTCACCATTTCTATTTGCAGCCTTATCAATATCATCCCATGACCCGTAAGCATTAACGACTATCAATTCTGTATTATCTGGTGACATACGATGCATATAAACACTTGCTGCCATGATATACTCATTCTTCTTGGTAACTTTGTCTAAATATTCTTTTTCCACAGCAATCCATGTGTCTCTATCAAAATCTTCGTTATCCATATTCCAATGCATGGTTGTAACTGTATAATATTCAGGTCCCGCATTAGAATCATCTTGCGCCTGAATAGACTGAAAATTAAATAGCAATAGCATTACTACTATAGCGGTAAAAAATCGATTGGTTGTTGTTTTCATAATTAGTTAAAAAAATTAAATTAGTATAATGATTAAATTATTGATTAAAAAGATTTTAGAGAGAAGTTTACTTGATAAATTAAAATTTGCAAAAAAATAGGGCAAATTGCTTTTGTGAGTAATGATAACAAAAAGGAAACAAAGTGGTTTCCTTTTTGTTATCAATCTAAATTTATTTATAATTTTAAGTTAGTATATACATAATCACTATGAACTCCTTTAAAATATTTGCTCATTGCCTTTCCTTCTTCTTCTGTCATGGCATCCTGCGCAAGTTCGGAGTTTTTGTCAAACATTTTACCTAAATCGTTCAAAGATTCGATAATAAATACTTCCATAAAATCTCTTCTGTCATTTCCCCACGCATGAACACTTGGGTAATATGCTTTAATAACATCGTTTTTCTTATAAACATTATCAACTTGTTTCAAACGTAATTCATTAAATTCTTTATTAGACCCATTCTCTGGATATGCCATTTTATTTTTTCTGATATAAACTACCATATTTTTATCTGACTCTTCAGCTGGTATTTTAGCTCCAGACATTGTAGCAAATATTTCATCAGAATGGTAATCAGAATAAAACGCAGCTTGTTTATCTAAAAATGCATTTCTAGCTTCTTCGTCAGGCCAAGCTTCCTTTTCTAGTTCACTATTTCTAGCAGCAGCTTTATCGATATCTTCCCAAGTAGGATATGTTTGTACATATATTACTTCTCTACTATTATCTGTTAGTAAATGTGTTATGAAAGAAGAACCCATAATATGCTCATTCTTATTGGTAACTTTCTCCTTGTATTCCTTTTCAATAGCTTCCCAGTCTTCATTAGTAGCTTCGTTATCAAGATTCCAATACATAGTAGTCATTGTAAAATACTCTGGCCTTTTTGGAGTATCATCTTGT
>JARRKS010000127.1:0-6950 GCA_037387865.1 Flavobacteriaceae bacterium | reverse complement strand
CTTATATCTGAAAATAGTATGCTTATTGATGAAGCCGACAAAATTGTAAATGAGGAAAATATCGATATTATTATAATGGGAACTCGTGGAAAGACTAATGACAGAAAATTAGTATTTGGCAGTCATACTTTACAAGTATTAAAATATGTACAATGCCCTGTTTTAGCTATTCCAGAAAATTATAAATACACACAACCAAAACATATTCTATTTCCAACAAATTACTTAATACCTTATAAAAGAAGAGAATTAAAATTGCTTTGTGAAATGGCTTATCCTTATAGAACAATTATTGAGATGCTTTATATTTCTAAATCCAAAAAACTTTCATTGAGGCAAGAAGATAACCAAAGATTTATAAAAGAGGAACTATGCAAGAACAAGATCAATTTTAATACAATTAGTAACAAAAACATTAGCAATGCAATCTTTACTTACATAAAAGAAAATAATATAGACTTATTGGTTATGGTAAACACAAGGCACTCATTTTTAGAAAATATTTTATATCAATCAATTATAGATAAAATGGGCCTATATATAGAAATCCCTTTTTTGGCTTTACAAAATGTGATACGTTAACAAAGATTTACTAAAATTTAAGACAATGAAAAAAATATTGTTACCTACCGATTTTTCAGATAATTCCTGGAATGCGATTAAGTATGCTTTAGAATTATTCAAAGATGAAGAATGCCAATTTCATTTATTAAATACATATACTCCCTTAATTTTTCAATTGGAATATACAACGGCAGGAGGTGTAAACTATGAATTGGTAGATACAATGAAAAATTCTTCAGAAAAAGGATTGAAAAAATTAATGAATAAAATCAAGAAAAATTTTAACAATCCAAACCATATTTTCTCCCAAATATCGTCATTTAACACCTTGCTATTGGAAATTGATGAGCTTCTAAAGGGTAATGTTATCGACTATATAATAATGGGAACTAAAGGTGCAACAGGCGCGAAAGAGATTCTATTTGGCACTAATACGGTACATGTTTTCAAAAATGCAAAATGCCCTGTATTGGCTATACCTAGTGAGTTTGTTTTTGAAAAACCTTATGAGATATTGTTTCCTTCAGACTATGAGTTAAATTTTCAAGATAATCATTTAGAGCCTATAAAGAATATTGCATCTTTATATAATTCAAGAATAAATATTTTAAATGTTTCATATGGCTATGATCTTACTGAAAAGCAGGAGCAGAATAAACTAAAATTGGAAAGGTATTTTAAAAAAATGGCATACCTGTTTCATAGTTATAGTAATCAAGAAGTACCTGAAGCCATTGCTAATTTTCAACTTAAAACACGAGTTAATTTGCTTGTAATGATTAACAACAAGCATTCATTTTTTAAAAACTTGTTTTTTAAATCTACTATAAATCAAATAGGATTTCATTTAAACATTCCATTATTAGTAATACCTTCAATAAAATAGGATCTTCAACTGATTAATATCATTGCAATTAGCATCATGCAGATTTAATTTTAAAAAATAATCTTCAAGTTAATTAGTGATGCGAAATAATATTTTATTACCTACAGATTTTTCGGATAATGCGTGGAGCTCTATTGTATACGCAATGAAATTATTTGCAGAACAAGAATGCACTTTTTATTTATTTCACTCATTGACACTGAAATTGTCTACCATGTCTAATATGACTAAACAGTTTTCAAGTTTAACGAAAGAAAATGCGATGAAAGAGCTATTAGAATTAAAAGAGATGGCAGAAGTTTCTGATGCAAATTCTAACCACAGATTTGAAATTATATTAAGTTTTGATGAATTAACAAATGCAATTGAAACAGAAATTATAAAGAACAAGATTGATTTGGTAGTTATTGGTACGAAAGGGGCAAAAGGAGTAAAAGAATTTTTCTTCGGAAGTAATTCAGTAAAAATTATTAAAAAAATGAGGCTTTGTCCTGTTTTAATTGTTCCGGATGAATTTGATTTTGTTGAACCAAAACAAATTGCATTATCAACAGATTTTAATCGCTTTTTTGATGATAAAGAATTAAAATATTTAAAGCTTTTGGCAGACATGTATAATTTAAAAATCAGAATTGTACATATTAAAGATGAAAAGCATTTAAATGATATACAGAAATACAACATTAAAGTGTTAAAAGACCATTTGGACAACTTTGAAATTAGTTTCCATTGGATGCCTGATTACACGAAAAAGGCCGAAGAGATCAAAGTTTTTATTGAAGATTTAAATATAGACCTGCTTGTTATGGTTAACTACAAGCATAGTCTTATCGAATATATCTTTAATGAACCTGTGATAAAGAAAATTGGCTATCAGCCTATAGTTCCTTTTTTGGTTGTACCGGAGTAAATAAAGCTAACATTATTGTAATAAATCAAAAGATAGTAAAATGAGACGTAAAATATTATTACCCACAGATTTTTCTAAAAACGCATGGCATGCTATTAACTATGCTCTTGAGTTATATAAAGATGAAAACTGTGATTTTTACATTTTAAATGCATTTTCTGCGACAAGTAACTGGATCAAAACAAGTTGCTTTTGGTAGCACTGCAGTTTATGTGATGGAAAAAGTTCGTAATTGCCCTGTAATAGTTGTACCTAAATTAGCAGAACTGACATTACCCAAGGAAATTGTTTTTCCAACAAGTTTCAAAACACATTATAAAAAACGGGAATTAAAATATGTAATAGATGTCGCCAAAAAATATAACTCCAACATTGCAATTTTGCATGTTTCTAAAGAAAAAGAACTGGATAAAAACCAAAAAGAATACAAACTATTGCTTGAGGAAATATTTGATGGTGTCAATTATTCTTTTTACAATTTGTCTAATTATTCAGTAGAGTCTGCGGTAAATATTTTTGTTGAGAGCAGAAATAGTGATATGGTCGCCTTTATCAATAAAAAGCATCCTTTTTTTAGTAGTTTTTTAGCTACCCCAATGGTCAAAGAGATAAGTTTTCATTCTAAAGTACCTGTATTAGTGATGCATGATTTAAGAAACTAAAAACATTTTAATTATGAAAAATATTGGTATCTGGTTAGATAAAGAAAAAGCAATTATTGTTTCTATACAAAATGAAATAGAACAATTATCTACTGTTATGTCTGAAATAGAACATTATCGTCCTCGTGGTGGATCTGGGACGCGATTTAAAGGTGGTCCGCAAGATGTAATACAGGATAGTAAATTTTTAGAACGAGAATTGCACCAACTTAAAAGATATTTCCACAAAATTGTTAAAGAAATTAGAGATGCAAAAGCGATAGTTATTTTTGGGCCGGCAGAAACAGGTGCAAAATTGAACAAAGAATTATTTGAACACTTTAAAGAATTACACACTAAAGTAAAAGGTGTTAGAACAACCGATAGTATGACTAATAATCAACTTAAAGCTTGGGTTAGAGATTTTTTTCAACCCAAATAGTTGTTATGGTTTTAATATGTGTGGCAACATAAATTCCCTTTTAAAAATGGCTTAATATAAAGTTATGAATAATAATATTAATGTTATTAAATCTTCAGGTGAAAAAGTAAAATTTTCAATAGAAAAATTACGTTTATCATTGAATAGTACAGGAGCAGATGAACAACTTGTTGAACAAATCATTAATAAAGTAAGGAATGAGTTATACCAAGGAATTTCTACAAAAGAAATATACAATAGAGCATTTTCATTATTAAAGAAAAACAAAAGTTTTTTAGCCTCAAAATATAAGCTCAAAAAAGCTATTTATGAATTTGGACCTACTGGTTATCCTTTCGAACGTTTTGTTAGTGCAATTTTAAAATATTCAGGATACGAAACTTTTGTAGGTGAAATTATACAGGGAAAATGTGTTAAGCATGAAATAGATGTTATTGCACATAAAAATAATCATACAACGATTATAGAATGTAAATTTCACAGTGAACAAGGTTTAAAATGTAATGTTAAAATTCCGTTATACATAGATGCCCGATATCAAGATGTTAAAAATAATTGGGCAAATGATCCTAAAAATGAAACAACATTAACGAATGGATGGGTTGTCACTAATACCAGATTTACTAATGATGCATTGCAATATGGTAAATGTTGTGGCCTATATCTTTTAAGTTGGGACTATCCAGAAAAGGATGGGCTGAAAGATAGGATAGACAGATTAGGATTGTATCCAATTACTGTGTCTACGTTACTTTCTAGAAGAGAAAAACAGTTTTTATTAAGCAGAGATATTGTGCTTTGTAGAGAATTAATAGGAGATGTTTTCTATTTAGATCATTTAGGTATTTCAGAAAGTAGAAAAGAAAAAATCTTAAATGAAATAGAGTATTTATGCAATATTTAAAATCATTACAATGGAAAATTTTGTAAAAATTACTTTTTTAGGAGCCTCAAGAGTTGTTACAGGATCTAAATTTCTTATAGAGACATCAGAGAAGAATATTTTAATTGATTGTGGCATGTTTCAAGGTCTTAAAGAACTACGGGAACTTAATTGGCTCGATCTACCTATAAATGTAGAAAAAATTGATGTGGTTTTATTAACTCATGGTCATTTGGATCATGTTGGTTATTTGCCTCGTTTAATAAAACAAGGTTTTAAAGGAAAGATTATTGGAACAGCACCAACATTAGCAATTGCAGAGATTATACTATTTGATAGTGCTAAAATTCATGAAGAAGAGGCTGAAAAAGCTAACAAAGAAAAATATACAAAACATAATCCTGCTTTACCGTTCTTTACAATAACGGAAGTTGAAAAAACCCTTGAATTATTTCAAGTAGAAATGGAGAATAAGTGGTTTACCTTATCAGATAATATTTCTTATCGTTTTCAATTTAATGGACATATTATTGGAGCAACATTTATAGAAATTGATATCAATGGAAAACGCTTTGTATTTTCTGGAGATATAGGTAGACGTAATGATTATCTCCTCGATGATCCAAAAAAACCTGAATGGGCAGATTACTTATTTATTGAAAGTACTTATGGCAATAAATTGCATCCCAAAGATGATGTGGAAGAAATATTAGCATCAATCATAAAAGAAACTATTAATAAAAGGGGAAATTTAATTATTCCAAGTTTTGCGGTAGAGCGTTTGCAAACACTCATATATATTCTCTATAAATTGTATCAAAAAAATAAGATTCCTAATATACCCATCTTTGTAGATAGTCCAATGGGAAATAACGTTTTAGAAGTTTTTAATCGCTTTTCGAAATGGCATAGATTATCTGCCAAAGACTTTAACGGTATGTCCCATCATATTAATATCATTCAATCTTATAAAGAAACGTGGGAAACCATTGATGACAAAAGATCAAAAGTAATAATAGCTGGAAGTGGCATGATTACAGGAGGAAGGGTCTTAACGTATTTGCAGCAACTTATAGATGTAGCTTCAACTACAGTATTATTAGTTGGTTATCAAGCAGAAGGGACACGTGGCAGACAACTTTTAGATGGCGCTAATGAAATTCGCTTTTTTGGTAAATATTATCCAGTTAAAGCCTCCATAAAAAGTATTGGAAGCTTATCTGCACATGCAGATCAGGAAGGTTTGTTAGATTGGATAAGCAGCATTAAAAATAAACCTGATAAAGTATTTTTAATACATGGTGAACCTGCAATATTAGATGCATTTCGAGTAAAAATTAAAGACACTTTTAATTGGAACGTAACTATACCAAAAATTAATGATGTAGAAGTGTTAAAAATTTAATTTACAAATCTTATGAAAAAAGGAAGGACATACATTAGCTTTAATGGTAATAAAAATATTGAAGAATTAAAATACAATTTGCTTCAATATAAAGACAGCTTAGAAGATTTAAACATAGAACTAGCGTTTTACAATTTTTTATTAGGGGCATCTATTTTTAAGCCGCGAATAATAAATTTATTTGAAATGCTTGAGAAGTTCAAAATCGAGACAAAAGAGATTATTAAAATGTCTGAAGATTTACAAAACAAAATCAGTAGTCATATAAATCAAATTGAAAATAAAATTGAATGTGAAGATCTAGCTTGCGAAAATTTTTTCATTGAAGAATATGAAGAATTAGAACACAATATATATAACTTCTTTTCTAAATCTAAAGCTTTTAAAAGTAGCTTATTTCAATATCTGCTTGGTGTGATAAAAAATTAATATAAACACCCAATTCTTTTTTGATTAAATATTGACTAACTGATTTAAATCATTTCATAATACATAGTTCATCATTAATTTCAGGTAAAATTATAAGTTTAACCTAAAAAAATAATATTATGACAACATTAATGAAACGAAGAAAAAGAAACCGATTGGCACCATGGAGAAATCAAATAATGACACCATGGAACAACGGTCCATTGACTCCTTGGCGCGACAGATTTATGTCCTCAAATTTTGATGATTTACAGAATCTATTAAGGTTTGACGATATTTTTAAAGATGATTTCTTTGAAGATGATAGTTTAATGCCAGCTATGAATGTTAAAGAGCATAAAAACGATTTTGAAATTGAATTTGCAGCTCCAGGATTTAACAAAAAAGATTTTGAAGTATCTATAGAAGATGATGTACTTCACGTTTACGGAGAAAAAGAAGAAAAAGAAATAGATGAGGAAGAAGATTTCTCTCGTAAAGAGTTTAGCTACAAATCTTTTAAAAGATCTGCAACTCTGCCAACTTCGGTGGATTTGAATCAAGATTTAAAAGCAACTTACAAAAATGGAATTTTAAAAGTAAGATTACTTAAAAAAGAGGAAGCTATTGAAAAAGAGCCTCCTAAAAAGGTAATTGAAGTTGTTTAATCTTTTATCAAGCAGAAAGTAATTTTAAGAATTACTTTCTGCTTTAATTTTAAAAAATAATGTCATGAAAACAATACAAACAAAAGCAAAATATGTAGAATGGTTAAATGCAGAGGTTATGCATGAAAACTCTATCGAGTGGC
>JARRKS010000126.1:0-4420 GCA_037387865.1 Flavobacteriaceae bacterium | reverse complement strand
TAAAACCATTTATATTGGTGGTGCCAAAACCTCTTACATAAGCTCTTCTTTATAAACATTATAAGTTTTTGTAATAGGATTACCATTTCTTGTTAACCCATTAAATGTTCCTTTATCTACTTGATCCCACAACACATATTTTGCTTTACCATCTACCGTAAAAAGACCGAAGTGCTTTTCTGAATTTCCTGTATTATCACCACCTTTCCATGGCTCATCAAAGCCTTCAAAGTAAAAACAAGACATTCCAGCATCATTTGTCCAGTCTCTCATGTGCTTATAATAAAGTGCCTCTTTATACTCATCGCAAGCTTTTGAACCATCTGGTCCATAATGCCCCGTAGACACACTTGCCCAACCTGTTTCCCCGATGTGAATTGGTTTATTAACACCAAGGCTTTCCATATACTTCTTTACATTTTCATACTGCATAATAGCATATTCTTTTGCTCTTAACATGGAGATTTCTACCTACTCTATATCAGTTTTATTTTCCATACCTTCGGCATTTAACCAAAATTCTGGCTGATAATGCGTGTCGTGCATAGGATATGTATGCATTGATATAAAATCTACAGCATGAATTAATTTATTTAAATCTTCAACGTGGTACTCTTCTCCACCGCCTCCCCATGATGCGAAATTATCTGAACTTGTAATCCATAAATCTTTGGATAGTTTTCCATTTTTCTTTAAATCTTGAAGATAATTTACCCATTTTAAAATAATCCAAGGTTCTACATAATAACTTGCAGCCCATTTCACCATAGCCTCATTACCTACTGCAATCACTTTTACAATATCTGGATATTGGTTGGCTAATGCCACAGCTTTTTCCATCTGTGGTTTGTTGGCCTCACTTTCAATATTGTGAATAGGATCTTTATCTGTCCAAGCATTTTTGCAGTCTATCCAAGCTCCTAACATGACATACATTTCAAAATTTATATCCTTTTGCTTTAACTCGCTAATAGCTTTTAAAAGGTTTTCGGCTTGAGGCAAATGAACTTTATACGTACGAACAACTCTAATCCCTAGAGCGTGTAAAATCTTCATATCTTCCTTTAGCTCATCCAGTGTAGGTTCAATACCATGATCCGGATATCTATACCCTCCATAAGACATTGCTAAATACTCTTTATTACCTAAAATATCTTCTGCTGTTAAATTTGATTTTTCTGCCAATGTTTTAATATTTTCTTCTTTTTTAATCTTATTACATGAGAAAGCAATAACGAATGTAAAAAAGCAAATCATTATTTTTTTCAGTCTTTTCATGTTTCTATTATTTTACTATCGAAACTATAATTTGGTCAATCTCTCCTGTTCTTTCAAAAACTCTTTTACTATTTTTTATATCGAGTTGTAACTGATCATATTCCACACTAGTATCCTTGTCAAAAACAATTTTCAATTCTTCTTGATCAGATAATCTGTATATAATTGGAATTTGGCAATAGGTAAAACACAGGGCATCTTTTGGTAGCTTAATTTGTCTTGATTCCTTATTAATATCTACATATGAAAAAGTCTTTGGTGATTTTAAAAATTCATCCTTTTTAAGAAGCCGAGGATTAAATAGTAGTATTCCGTTCTTAACAAAAACTCCCAATTCGCCAAATCTGCTTAATATATCTTCCTTAACCTGCCCAGTCATACCTGGTTGTTGAGCTCCTTTGCCTGCAGGCGTATGGGAATAAGGATCTGTTGGAAATGCTCCATAAAGTTCTGGCGATTTATGAACACCTATACCAGCATTGATCTCATAATAATGATCCAATAATTTGCCTATTATTTTTTCATCTACTTTATCTTCAATAGCTTTAATACATACTTCCTGAACGGCAAGCAACAATTTAGAAACCATATGCCAATAAATTGAACCTAATCCTTCATATCCAAAAAATGTTCCTGAACGTCCTGTAAATGATTTGTGGTCAAATATATCTTCAAAAATATCAAGTAGCAATTTTGTGTCTTTGTTGACTAAATCCCCATATTCCTGCGCTGGCAAATTTGACAATGCCTCTTTTAAACTATTGGCATTGTTGAAATTTCCGTTAAAGTGATATTGTCCTTTAATATCCCTTTCAACTATATGGTAATTTTTATCTCTTACTAACTGCTTTAAGAGCTCTGACTTTTCAAATTTATCAGATGGGATGTT
Source organism: Flavobacteriaceae bacterium (assembly GCA_037387865.1). Taxonomy (GTDB): domain Bacteria; phylum Bacteroidota; class Bacteroidia; order Flavobacteriales; family Flavobacteriaceae; genus Gilvirhabdus. The sequence goes on along the minus strand of JARRKS010000126.1, from coordinate 2,253 downwards.
GTTCTTGACCTCAAACCCGGGCAACTCTTTGTTTGGATATAAAATATAGCTGTATTGATCTTCTCTAAAAAGTGTGCTGTTTTTTAAGGCATTTAATAATTCTAGAGACTCACGGGCTGAAATACAACCAGAACTTAAAGCAGCAACCTGACCTTCGAGCATGATTGGTAAATAAGAAATTGATATTTCATCATTATTTTCAACTGTCATTATGTTGTATGCATGATACAACTTATCTGCTCGTTTGTTTGCAACAATGGTATGGTCTATATATGCTAGTGTTGTCGCACAAAATTTAAGAAGTTCAGATTTATATATCATTGATTTTAATCCTGAAAAACCATTCTCATAGATTATTGTTCTATACTTACTTGCTGCATTACCAACACCATCTAAAACTAGTTTTCGTTGTTTATTAGATATTTTACCTTTAAGGATTTGCTTATGATTATTTAAGGTTTCAAGAACTTCCTTAAAAAACACTCCTAATTCTTCAGAAATTTCAATTTGTTCTGTTGAAGCTTTTGAAAGGATTCTATCGAAGAAATGAATAAAGCGTCTTAAATAATAAAGTGTTACCATAGAAACACCATTTCCAACCAAAGCATTATTCGCATCATTCCATTCAGGTCTTTGTGTATTCATCCAAATACCACCTTCCGGTATAAAATTAGATACCTTGGCTAAAACTGTTACTAATAGTTTTTCGATCAGATTGACTTTATAAATTGAGAAATCTTTATCTCTCAACAATGCACCATCGGCTCCAATTTCAGATTTTAATTCTCTTATTTTTGAATCGAGTTTATGATCAAAATCTATAGTGTCTTTGGGGTTAATTAAAATTTGTTGATAGCTTTTAATTTTATATGGCACATTTGCATAAACAAACATGTCATTGTCAAAGCTTCTTTCTAATTGTCCAGAATAATGATCTTCAATAAACTCAAGAAATTTTAAAAGATAAATAATTTGATGGTCACCCCAATAACCAATATAAGACCAAGGGTCATCTTCTTCAATGCATTCCCAATCGAACCCATCTTTTGTTACGCGATAAGGATTATAGCCTTCAAATGTTGTGGCATTTAAAAACTTATGAATCATCCCTTCAATAAATTCTGGATACGAATGTGCTAATGCTTCCCAATTTTGAAATATATCTCGCCAGTTGCCTTCATAGTCCAATATTTTAGACCCATCTATTTCACTTCTGGTATTTATAGAAAATCTGTTCCATGGCCTACTAGGATCACCATGTCTTCTACTGAATTTGAGAGGTAAATACTCCGTACAAAGTCTTTTAAAGTTTTTATCTTGGTCCTTTTCAGCTATATTTTTTATAAAATTCAACGAAAATATTTCAGGCAACTCATTTAAAATTTCTTCCTTTTCACGAGATACTTGGAAGTTAGCTTTAGCAATATAATTTATAAAATCCCATTTTTCAATCTTATAATCATCATCAAAAATTCCACCTCTCATGATGTTGAATAATGTATTTGAAAAATGCCTCATATTGATTAATGTATCTTGCGATAACTGCATACCGTCTGAAGCGCAAGCAAGCTCAATCAAATTTTCTGTACCAGTATCAATATCATCCTGAATAAGGCCTACTAAGTCTTGTTCTTTTTCTATTAAATTTGAAATTTCATTGATATCAGTTATTGATTGATTAACATTGGCAGCAAACATCCATGTTTTTTCTGAATTTGCTTGCAAATCTAATCTGGCAGAAATAAAATAAGCTCCTTTTTCGGCTTTTACATCAACTTCTTCTTTTAATGTATTTCCATTTCTAAAATTCTCTAATTGCAAAGATGACAATAGGTATGTCGTTGGTTTGATTCCGATCGACCAAACGACATTAGCTTTTAGTGATTCACTAGGCTCTGCTTTATCCACAATAACTGCACTTAACGCATAAATACCCAAGCCAGCTTTTCTGTCAAGTTCGCTTCTCTTATAAGCATCTACCAGATTACTGCTAGAATTTTGTAAAGCACTAGTAACATTGGCTGGTAAAATATTTTGTAATCCATCTAAAACCGTTATTTGCTTATTGTGATTTGAATTGTTTATCAATGTTGATTTTTTTATAAATCCAAATCTGTTACTCGAATTCCATTGATACTTAAAAGTTAGACCTAAATCATTATTAACCTCCTCAAAAATTATCTTATTGCCATAACTATTTTTATACAAGTTTCTCTGGATATCATAAACTCCACTAAATCTATCTGAAAATGG
>JARRKS010000125.1:0-6547 GCA_037387865.1 Flavobacteriaceae bacterium | reverse complement strand
GGTATAACAACAGATGTGTTACTAGCGCCTAAACCTGAATGTGTTAAAACTGTTGAACTGAAGCTAATTGTTTCACGGTTACAATCTGAACTATCACAAAAATCTGGTATGCCATCACCATCAGAATCTACTGAATCATCACCTCCAGGACAAATATCATCATCATCACAAACGCCATCTCCATCAGAGTCTAAAGAGAAGCCGTCAGAATCTACATTGTTTGGACAAGGTGAGTTTATTTCTTGGTCTACACAATCTCTAACACCATCATTATCTGTATCAACCAAGTCATTACATGTATCACATCCATCAGGGATGCCGTCATTATCTGAATCTAAATTATCATCAAAGTCAGGGCACTGATCTTCTGTATCACAAACACCATCAGCATCAGAATCGTCGCAAGGAACACTTTCTATGCAGAAATCTACAACACTTAAATTAACGCTGAAGTTATTTGGGGCATTCCCATCGTAACCATCATATAAACTTACAGTCACAGATTGAACTAATCCTGCAATACTAACAGTAGTTGCACTACTGAATGTGCCGTAGGTAATATTATTCCCTAAACCATTCATATAACTTACGGTAACCTCTTCAATAAACCTATTGTTTGGTTTACCATTTGTTACTTGATCAAAATCTGAAATCGAGAAAGAAACATTTTGACCATTAGTTGGTATAACAACAGATGTGTTACTAGCGCCTAAACCTGAATGTGTTAAAGTAGATACGCTAAAACTTGCAGTATTTGGTACACAAGAATTATCGCAAAAATCTGGTATACCATCGCCATCTGTATCAATTGAATCGTCACCTCCTGGGCAAATATCCAAATCATCGCAAATGCCATCTCCATCGCTATCTCCTGTTGCCGAATTTGGACAACTATCACATCCATCTGGTGTGCCATCAGCATCAGAATCTACAGTATCATCACTTCCTGGACATAAATCATCATCATCACAAACACCATCATTATCGGAATCTAGAGAAACACCAACGGTATCAACATTATTTGGACAAGGTGAATTAATTTCTTGATCTATACAATCACTAACACCATCGCCGTCAATATCTACTAAATCGTTGCAAGAGTCACAAAAATCTGGAGTTCCATCATTGTCTGTATCAATTGTATCATCACCTCCTGGACACACATCATCATCATTGCAAACACCATCGTTATCTGTATCTAAACAAATTGCTATTGTTTGGTTAATTGTATCAGTAGCACCAATATCATCTGTTACAGTTAGACTTACCGTATAATTTGTATCAGCACTATAAATATGCGTTGGACTTTGATTTGAAGAAAAATTACCGTCACCGAAATCCCAAGACCAAGATACAATAGTACCATCATTATCTAAAGATGTATCTGTAAAATTTACAGTTCTATCTGTAATTACATTAGTAAAACTTGCCGTAGGTATTTCGTTAGGAACTGTATTATAACCTCCTTCTATTGTTCCAGAAATAAAGTATTGGCCAATACTGCCATATTGGTTATAATTACTTGATTCCTCACCTTCGATACTAATAAAATAAGTGCCATCGCTTAAATTTATGGAAATGTTCGCAAAAGTGTCCGTACTTATATTATAGGTTTCTATTGTTATTCCTAAAATGTTATATAAAGTAACTTTTATATCTAAATTAGAACCTCTATGTAAGCCTATGTTATATGCTTCCCAAGAAGGAATAATATCTAATGACACTTGACCACCAGTAGTACTAAATGTAAAAAAATCAAGATCACTACTGGTTTCTATAATTCCTTTATTGGAAATATTATTGTTTTCTGGATCGTTTTCAGGGTTTGTTACAATTACAGTACCATCTAATTCTATATCCAATTCAGTAGCATTGCTAATGGAATTTCCATGATCATCAATACTATATCCCAATTTATTGGCAATAATATTCAGGTCATCTTGGGTGTTATTAGCATCTGTATAATTACCATCACTCCACTGCGTCACTTCTTGATAATATCCTACACCCATAATTGGTGCCCAGCCTATATTGCCAGAACCATGACCACCGTAATAAGATTCAGTACTTGTTCCGTCATGAGATAATCCTAAATTATGACCTAATTCATGACTTGCTGCTTCTGCTGTATAATGGATATTACCATTACCCAAATGGTTGTAAAAAACCAAAGCAGGTTGATAATATGTGTAATTGCTTCTACCCCATACATTTACGTAAGCAACACCTCCAGCCGAATTCGGATACAAATTATAGCCCAAAGCATCAGTGCGGTGCGTTACCAAAATATGTCCAACATTAGGACTATATCCAGTTAGCGGCGGTTCGGTTGTAACATCTATATCAAAAGGTGCTAAATCTTCTGCAACTCTATGCCAAATAGCTGCCATTGCGTTAACTTCACTTGTACTAAAACTAGCTTCATTGCTATCTGTATCATATGGTGTTGCATAAAGCGTTGACCTTCCAGTTTCATTGTTCCATATGGTTCCAGTGATTTCGTGACCATCAAAATCCAAATGAACAACTTTAGACGCACTAGGTTTGCTATGCAGTGTAAACACCTCTGCTATTGTAATCTCTTGAATTACTGGAACGTAGTTTTCATCAGGATTTGACGCTGCTGTTTCAGGAAAAATATTTTCTACATAAAAAACACCACCTTCTCTATCAAGCTGAATTGTATTGAAATCATTATTGGGTATTCTATCGATTTGGTCAAGCCAATTTTCTGTTCTTGTTTTTGCTTGAGGTGAAAGCCTTTCAAATGCAGAACGCAGTTCATTGCTTTGTGGAAGCTGTTTCATCCTTTGACTATTAGTTGGATCTTGTGAAAAGGCCGAAAAAGAAATGCATAAAAAGCCTAGGATAAGAATAAGTTTTGGGGTTCTCATAATCTAAATATTGGTTAATAACAAAAAGAGGGAAAGAATGTAATGGACTGATTCAAATATAGATAAGTAGATTTTTGATAGGAAAAAAATTCGTTAAAACGATAAAAACTCCCTTTAATATGTTGTAATCATATATACTTTGTAAGTTATAAGAGTAGTTTTATTATTTACAGATCATATAACCTTATAAAAGTTATTTTTTACTATTATTTTAGAAAGAATTAAAAAAGCATCGTGAATACGATGTTTAAAAAGAATTTTGATAAGGTGTATTTATAAATAAATTATTCTATTTGAACCAAGCCACCGACAAGAGGAACATTATAGAAAACTCCTCTATTAAAATTAATAACTTTAGAACCGTCTGCTGTAAAAGCATTAAACCAAAAAGTGCCATATACACCTTTTGGATCGTCGTTATCTATATCTTCAACTATTATTTCTCCACTTGGAGGGTATAAAAACACATCAGGGTCTGGTGCATTTTTAGTAGAATAAACCGTTCCTGCTGCATCAACATAAATGGCCACATTACCACTATCTAATCCTAACTCAAAAGTACCTCTAACATCATTAGTTGTGATGAGTTGTACTCTTTCTCCTAAAGTTCCTCCTTCTATTACAAACCCACCAAAATCAATATCAGCTGCATAAAATTCAGCTTTCCATAAATCTCCATTCTTGTATCCTTGAACAGCTGGTGTGTTAAATTCAATTTCGTCAGAACAATTAAATAACGTAACTAGGCCTAAAACGATTAAAATTATTTTACTTTTCATATCATTTTTTTCATCAATCTATAACAGTATAGAATACAAATAACTTAAAAAGGTTTGAAAAAGTATAATAAAATCGACGAAAGGATCTTTTTCAAATAAAAACTTGATTTTTAAATATTTGTATTATCTTTGCAGCCTCATTAATAACAGAGGTCGAGAACCTCGCAAATTAATATATATGCCAGTAAAAATTAGATTACAAAGACACGGTAAAAAGGGAAAACCTTATTACTGGATCGTTGCAGCAGATGCACGATCAAAAAGAGATGGTAGATACCTTGACAAAATAGGTGCTTACAATCCAAACACAAATCCAGCAACTATAGAATTAGATGTTGATGGTGCTGTAAAATGGTTACAAAATGGTGCTCAACCAACAGATACTGCAAGAGCAATTTTATCTTACAAAGGAGCACTGTTAAAAAACCATTTAGCAGGCGGTGTTAAAAAAGGAGCTTTTACTGAAGAGGAAGCTGAAAAGAAATTTCAAGCTTGGTTAGATGAAAAAGCGGCTAAAGTTGACGCCAAAAAAGATGGTTTAGCAAAAGCTGAAGCCGATGCTAAAGCAAAAGCATTAGCTGCAGAAAAAGCTGTAAATGAAGCTAGAATTGCTGTTGAAGAAGTTGCAGAAGAGGTTGTTGAAGAAACAACTGAAGATGCTCCAGTAGTAGAAACAGAAGCTTCAAACGAAGAAGAATATCTAGTTTAATAAGTAATTCGCCTTTAAAACTGTATACAGATGAACCAGAAATTTATGAAAATCTAGATGCCATTTTTGTCGATTTACGAAATAATTTAGTTCCGTTCTTTATTGAATCCTCTCAATTACATAAATCAGAGTTGTTACGTATAAAATTTGAAGATGTGAATACTGAAGCTGATGCAGATTCGATTTTAAAATGTGACTTATATCTACCATTAGAATTTTTACCTAAACTAAAAGGAGACAAATTTTATTTTCATGAAGTAATTGGTTTTACAATAGAAGATATAAATTTTGGAAAAGTAGGCATAATTAAATCCATCAATGATTCTACAGCACAGGCTTTGTTTGAAATTGATAGAGACGGTGTTGAAATTTTAATCCCAATGAATGATGAATTCATTAAAAAGGTTGATAAGAAAAATAAAACAATATTGGTAAAAACGCCTGAAGGGTTAATTGATTTGTATTTATAAAAAATTAAGAAAAGAAAGCATCTTCTCTCTGAAAAACTCGCATAGTATCTTGAATATTATCTCTTTGTCTGATTAAAATTTTACATAACGAAAGAGGTAAATTAATTTCTTGTAATAAATCATTATAACTATTTATACTCGTTTGAAGTAATCCAAATATTTCAAGCAAGATATTTTCATTATCGTTTAACAAATCATCGTCTTTAATATTCATCTGATTTTTATGATAATATTTACTTAAAATATTAACTGACCTTGGAGCAATATTAAGGTCCTCAATTTCATTTCTTAATTCCAAACTGAACTCACGTCTTTTATTCTGTCTATCTTTAAAAAATGTTTTCAATGTATCATCAGTAACGCTATTAAATGCTTCAAGATAAATTTTCTCAACTTCATAATTCATGTTTAATAAATCATTTAATTTGTTGGAAAAATTTTCAGAATATCTCATAGTGCTGTCAGTTTAGAATTTAAATACTATTTATAAGATCTTTTGCAAATTAAAAAAAGTATGTCAAATCAACCTTTTGTTTTTAAAAAGTTTTCCATAAATCAGAATAAATGTGCTATGAAGATTGGCACTGATTCCGTTTTACTTGGGGCTTGGACGACTGTTGAAAACTATTTGAATACTATTTTGGATATTGGAGCTGGGACAGGTATTCTTTCTCTGATGCTAGCGCAACGAAGTAATGCTGAATTAATTGATGCCATTGAAATCGACAATAGTGCTTACGAACAATGCGTGGAAAATTTTGAACAATCTAAATGGAATGATAGATTGTTTTGTTATCATGCTTCACTTTTGGAATTTACAGAAGAAATTGAAGACCAATATGACCTTATTATTTCAAATCCACCATTCTATTCAGAAGATTTTAAAACAAAAAATATACAACGAGATTTAGCGCGATTTCAAGATGCTATGCCTTTTGAACATTTACTTGATTGTGTCACTAAATTATTGTCTATACAAGGTATATTTTCAGTGGTTGTTCCATTTATAGAAGAGAAAGGGTTTATTGGTTTAGCTTCAAATTATAATTTATTCCCACAAAGAATTTTACACGTAAAAGGAAATACAAATTCTATATATAAAAGAAGTTTAATAGAATTCTCTTTTAAAAATAAAGAAGTTGATGTTGCAAGCCTTATTATTGAGACGGAAAGACATCTATACACTAAAGATTATATAAACTTAACTAAAGATTTTTATTTAAAAATGTAATTACATTCTCCTTAATAAAGGTCGTGTTAAGCAGGTTGGACCGCCGCCGCCCTTAATACTGATCTCTTCACCTTTATAAACGTCAACTCTACAACCTGCATCCTTTAAAAGTTTTAAGGTTAATGGATTACCACTAACCGCTACACAATGCCTAGGGGCAACTGCTAGTACATTACAACCCATAGATTCAAATTCGTTATCAGGAACTTCAATAAGTTTAAAACCCCTTTCAAGTAATTGGTTCCTAAATTTAATTGGCATTAAAGGTGAATAAACAACTGCCAAATCTTTATCAATTGGACTTAATATTGACATTAAATGAAACACATCTTTTTTCCCTTTATAGTGTGGAAGTTCTACTATTATGATCTCAATACCTTTTGGTTGTAAAAATAACTTAAGCTGCTGAATTCCTTCATCATTTGTTCTATAAGAATAACCAACTGCCAACGTCTTTTCATCAA